>JAMLGI010000004.1 GCA_023958085.1 Solirubrobacterales bacterium
TCCTGCTCGGGCTCGACCCAGCCCGGATCACCGAGATCCCCGGCATCCTCGAGGGCTACGCCGCCCGCCCCGGAGGACCACCAACCCCACCCCCACTCTGGGACGGCCAGGCCGCCGCCCGCATCGCAGACCTGCTCGCCAACGCCTGAACCTCGCGCCACGCCTTCGCCCGGCCTGGCGACCGCCGCGAGATCCCTGAGATCAGCGCACAGCGCTGACCGATGGGATCTCGCGATGGCTCCGGCGATCCGGACATCCCGGCCCGATGGACGGGGCGACTACTCGGAGTCGGGCTGGACGGCGTTCGGGTGGTCCGGGACCGCGTCGGGTGCTACCGCGTTGGGATGATCCGGAACCGCGTCCGGGGCAACCGCGTTGGGGTGATCCGGGACCGCGTTGGGATGGTCGTTGGCCGGAGCCTCTTCCCGTCTGCCCCTGCCCTTGGCCTTTTTCGCCTGGCGGGCTGCCTCGGCGTCCTTGGCGGCTTCCTTGGAGGGACCAAGCAGCATGCTCATGTTGCGACCCTCCTGGAGCGGCTTCGACTCGATCGTCGCCAGCCCTTCCAGATCCTCGTAGAGCCGGTAGAGCAGGTCGCGTCCCCGCTCGGGATGGGCCTGCTCGCGACCACGGAACATGATCGTGACCTTGACCTTGTCGCCGGCGGTCAGGAATCGGGTTACGTGACCCTTCTTGGTGTTGTAGTCGTGGTCGGCGATCTTCGGGCGCAGCTTGATCTCGCGGATGTTGACCTGGGTCTGATGCTTGCGGGCTGCCTTCTGCTTCTGCTCCTGCTCGTACTTGTATTTCGAGTAGTCGAGCAGGCGACAGACCGGCGGCTTGGCCCGGGCGGCGACCTCGACCAGGTCGAGTTCGGCCTCACGGGCCATGCGACGGGCATCGTCGGTGGCGACGATCCCGACCTGCTCACCGTCGGCACCGATCAGGCGCACCTTGGGCACGCGGATCCGCTCGTTTATGCGAGTGGTGTCCCGGTCGGGGGGACGGCGATCAAACCGGCGCGGAATCGGCACTAGTGAAGAGCCAGCATCAAATCAGGCGGACAAAGACAGCTTCGGGAAGCACTCGAACGCACCGTGGTGCGGGCAGGGCTGTGTGCTTCGGAAGATCAACTGGTCAGAAGTGTACAGAAATCGGCCACAGCCATCGACCCGAGTTCACCCTGCTCATGGGATCGCACCGCCACCTGGTCGGACTGGAGTTCACGATCCCCGACCACCAGCATGAACGGAAACCGGCCCAGTTCGGCAGCCCGGATCTTCTTGCTGACCGATTCGGACCGTTCCTCCACCGTCACCCGGGCCCCGGCGGCCCGCAGTTCGGATGCGACCTTCCGGGCATACTCGAGATGTCTGTCCGAGACCGGCACGATCCGGGCCTGGACCGGGGCCAGCCAAGCCGGGAAACGGCCGGCGTAGTGCTCGATCAGGATCCCGGCGAACCGCTCCATCGACCCGAGCAGGGCACGGTGAATCATCACCGGACGCTGCCGCTCATCTTCGGCGTCGGTGAAGTCCAGTTCGAATCTCTCCGGCATCTGGAAGTCGAGCTGGCAGGTGCCGAGCTGCCAGGAACGACCGAGCGCATCGGTCACGTGAAAGTCGATCTTCGGGCCGTAGAACGCTCCGTCGCCGGGATTGACCTTGTACTCGCGGCCCTGCGAATCGAGGGCCGAGGTCAGCATCGCGTCCGCCCGCTCCCAGAGCTCGTCGCTGCCCAGCGATTTTTCCGGCCGGGTGGAGAGCTCCACCTTGACCTGATCGAATCCGAATCGGGCATAGAGTTCATCGATCGCCCGGCAGATCGCGGTGACCTCGTCCTCGACCTGGTCGACCGTGCAGTAGACGTGGGCGTCGTCCTGGGTGAACGCCCGCACCCGGAGCAGTCCGTGGAGCACCCCTTCGCGTTCGTTTCTGGTCACCCGGCCAAACTCGGCCAGCCGGAGCGGCAGGTCCCGGTAGGAGTGGCGCTCGCGACCGTAAACCAGGCAGGCCCCGGGGCAGTTCATGGGCCGCAGCGCGTACCGGCGCTCGTCGACCTCCATGAAGTACATGTCGTCCTTGTAGTTGTCCCAGTGACCGGAGCGATGCCAGAGCGCCTCGTCCATCACCTGCGGGGTAGCGATCTCCCGGTAGCCGCCCTTCGCCAGCTGCTCGCGGACCTCGGCCTCGATCAGTCCGAGCAACACGGTGCCGTTCGGCAGCCAGAACGGCATTCCGGGAGCCTCGTCGCGCAGCATGAAGAGATCCAGCTCCGGACCGAGTCGACGATGGTCACGGGCCTTTGCCTGCTCGATCCGTTCCAGATGTTCGGCCAGATCGTCCTTCGAGAAGAAGGCGGTGCCGTAGATCCGGGTCAGCATCTGACGGTTCTCGTCCCCGCGCCAGTAGGCCCCGGCGACCGAGCTCAGCTTGATCGCCTTGATCCGTTTGGTGCCGGGACCGTGCGGCCCGCGGCAGAGATCCTCGAACGGGCCGTTCCGGTAAAGCGAAACGGATTCGGCCCCCTCCTTCGTGATCAGGTCCTCGATCAGTTCGACCTTGTAGTCCTCGCCCTGCCCCCGGAAGTGCTCGATCGCCTCGGCCACCGGAAGATCACGCCGCGTGAAGTGTTCGTCTGCCTTGATGTGGCGGCGCATCGCGTCCTCGATCGCCGGCAGTTCGGCATCGGTGATCTTCACGTCCTCGGGGAAATCGAAGTCGTAGTAGAAGCCATCCTCGATCGCCGGGCCGATCGTCACCTTCGTCCCCGGGTAGAGCTCCTGAACGGCGGTCGCCATCACGTGGGCCGCATCGTGTCGGATCAGTTCAAGGCCCTCCGGGTCACGGGCGGTGATGATCGCGATCTCCTCCCCGTCGATCAGCGGTGCGGTGAGGTCACGGATTTCGTCATCGACCTTCAGAGCCAGTGCCGCCCGCGCCAGCCCGGCACCGATCGCGGCCGCCGCGTCGGACCCGCTGGCACCGGAATCAAGTTCCAGCGGGGTGCCGTCGGGCAGCGAAACGGTGATCTTCGAGGAGGCTTCCGGCATCGGCTAATCGTATTCAGATCAGGGAGCACCCGGAGCATGGTGGCGGCGCAACCTGTTGGCGTCCGCGCGGTTAACTGGGATGATGAGCGCAATGATCCGGAAATCAGTCGTCCCGTGGCGCACCGTGGCCATGACGGTCCTCACCCTGGCCCTCGCCATCGTGGCAACCGCTTCCACGGCCGCCGCCAACCGGGTGGCCCCGTGCAACGGGTCATCCGAGCTCTGCTCGCGGCCGTTCAACCAGGTCACCTTGCCGGGCAGCCACAACTCGATGTCGAACGCCGAGCAGAACTGGAACATGCCGAACCAGACCTTCACGATCCCCCATCAGCTCGAGCGCGGCGCCCGGGCGATGCTGATCGACGCCCACTACGGAAAGCCGGTGAACCTGCCCGGCGGCAAGACGGCCGTTGCGGACGTCAGCCAGGCGAACTACAACCCGGCTGCCGGTGACCGGCTCTACCTCTGCCACGCATCCTGCGGGATGGGTGCCTCCGACCTGATCGAAACCTTCGGGCAGATCGAGTCCTTCCTGACTGCCAACCCGCGCGAGGTGCTGCTGTTCGACGTCGAGGACGACGTCACGCCGGAAGACTTTGAGCAGGCGGCCGCAGCCGGTGGCCTCGACGGCCTGATCTATCGTGGGCCGACCACCGAACCGGACGGCTGGCCGACCCTCGGCCAGATGATCGCTTCCGGCCAGCGGGTCGTCTTTCTCCACGAAAGCAACCGCCCGGCGGCCTCCTGGTATCCCTACGCATACGGCGGAACGATGCAGGAAACCCCATACCAGTGGCCCCGGAACGCTCCGAACAACCCCGAGAACTACACCGGGGTCCAGTTCCTGACCGATCCGGCCGCGCTTCCATCAAGCTGTGTCGCCGGCCGGGGTGGAACCACGGGACCGCTCTTCCTGATGAACCACTGGGTGAGCGGGGACGGCATCCCGGGGTCGCCGGACGGCACCGTCCCCAAGCCGGGGTTGGCGGATATCGTCAACACCAGGCAGGCTCTCGTCAACCGGGCTCGTGCCTGCGAGTCCGTGCGCGGGCTCAAGCCGACCATCCTGGCGGTCGACTTTTTCGGCACCGGTGATGTGGTCGGGGCCGCGCGTGAGTTGAACGGGGTGAAGGCAAGCCCTTACCTTGAGCTCAGGAAGCGCCCCAGGTCGACGACAGTCAAGGCGGGCAGGACTGCCATCTTTCGACTGACCCTTGCCAACCTTGGTGACCAGACCGCACGACCGCGAATCTGTGCGACCCCGCCGAAGCGTCTTGCCGGCCGCAAGTGTGCCCCGGCCACCGTCACGACTGGCGGGACCAGGACGGTCACGATCAAGCTGAAGACACGGGCCCGCGCGAGGGGCCGTGGCCCGGTCAGCTTCCGGATCACCGGGGCGGGTGAACGGCTGACCGCCAAGGCGTCACTCCGGGTCAAGCCGAAATCGAGGTCTCGCAAACGTCGCTGACCCGGCCCGGGAAACACCGGTGCCGGCGACGCCCCCCAGCCCCGGAAAGCAGAAAACCCGCGTGGCTGGCGGGTTTCCTTGAGTGGGCACAACTGGGCTCGAACCAGTGACCTCCACCGTGTCGAGGTGGCGCTCTACCAACTGAGCTATGCGCCCTTCAGGAAGCGGGAGATTACCAGCGTCACCGCCCCTGCCGTTCCTCGGCCCGTTCCGGTCGGGTCGACTCTGCGACGAGCCTGCAGGTAACCGGCACCGGCGGTCCGCCCCCCGGGCCGACCCGGATATACTCATCCGACTTCGCGGCTGTAGCTCAGTTGGCTAGAGCGTCTGCTTGCCATGCAGAAGGTCGAGGGTTCGAATCCCTTCAGCCGCTTCCGGGACCCCCTCGCGGCCAGTCCCGTCCGGCGCCTTGGCGGAGTGGCTACGCAGCGGCCTGCAAAGCCGTTTACACCAGTTCGATTCTGGTAGGCGCCTTTCCGCACGACCGGCGGCTTTCCCGCATGGTTACTGGGATCACGGAGCCCCCCCGCTCCCTCATTCTGGAGCCGGTTTGGGCCATATAGCATCCACTATCGGCTCCAGAAGGGCTCAATCCCGCTGGGAGAACGATTGGCGGACGGGAGGCGCACGGACGGTCCAGCGGGACACCCTGCCGGGACTCGGCCAGGCTGTCCAGCTCGATCACTGCCGGCGGTCTGGGGCTCAGGTAGTCCCGGAGGAAAAGATAGCCCTGAAAATCAGGGCGGGGACCAACGCCCAGGCCAAGGTCATCACAATTGACCAGACGATGACCCGAACCGCTCGGTCTGACCCGCGGGCTATCAACGCGAGACCAACCCAGAATCCGAGGGGCGGCAGCAGAAAGGCGAGCCACATCCCCAGCAGTTCGGAGGAATCGGAGCGGGCCGGGGGTTCGCCCGTTCCCGCGGCCGCCCGATCCAGAAACTGGCAGCCGTCCCACCAACGGACCGTTCCGGTGCCGTCGTCGTACCATCCCGGCGGAACAGAAGCCCCGAAACCGCCCCCTTCCGATCCCATCAATCCATCCTGCTTCCCGGTTCCGGCGGCCAGGATTCCACCCAGCCGGTTCAGGTGTCGAGGGCCTGGTTCACCAGGGCGTCCGCTTCGGAATTCTGTTCCCGTCGGACGTGACGGATCGACCAGGCCGTGAAGCCGGCCAGGGCGGATTTCGCCTCGGCGTGGAGCGGCTTCATCCCGGCATTCTTCACCTTGTACTGGCCGAGGACCTGTTTCACGATCAGCTCCGAGTCGCCGATCAGTTCCACCTCGTCCGCCCCGAGGGCCCGGGCGCGTTCGATCCCGGCGATCAGGGCGCGGTACTCGGCGACGTTGTTGGTCGCGTCGCCGATCCGTTCACCGATCTCGTCCAGCACCTTGCCGGACTGATCCCGGACGACCACACCGATCGCGGCGGGCCCGGGGTTGCCGCGGGCTCCCCCGTCAACGTTCACGGTCAGTTTCATCGGGTGATTCTCCCAGTCAGGCCCGCGGATGGCTGCCCGCGTAGGCATCCCGCAACCGGGCCGCATCGAGATGCGTGTAGATCTGGGTGGTCGAAATCGAGGAATGGCCGAGCAGCTCCTGGATGGTGCGGAGATCGGCCCCGCCTTCGAGCAGGTGGGTGGCGAAGGAGTGGCGCAGGGCGTGCGGGGAGATCCCTCCGGCCTGGGCCGCGTCCCGAACCCGGATCGCAAGCCTCCGGGAAACATCCGAGGTGGAAAGCCGACGGCCGTTCCGGGAGAGAAAGAGTGCGGGCTCGGCCGGGTCGGAGACCAGCGACGGGCGGGCCCTGGCCAGATACCGTTCCAGCGCCCGACGGGCCGGTTCGCCGAGGGGTAGCCGGCGGAACCGGCTGCCCTTGCCGACCACATCCACCTGGTCGTCATCGAAGTCGATCGAGTCGGTCCGGAGGGACACGACCTCCTCCGCACGGAGTCCGCAGGAGTAGGCCAGCTCCAGCATCGCCTTGTCCCGGATCTCGAGTGGGGTCGAAGCCGGAGCCCGGTCCAGCAGGTCGGCCATCTGTTCGACCGTCAGGACGGTCGGCAGGCGACTCTCCCGTTTCGGGGAGGCGACCAGCTCGGCCGGGTTCGCACCGACCCTTCCGGTCCGGAGCAGATACGCATAGAAGCTGCGGATCGCGGCCAGCTTGCGGGCCACGGTCGAGGGAGCATTCCCGGCGGCGGTGAGTGAGGCGGCGTACCGGCGGAGGTCGCGATGACCGATCGTGATCGGGGTCAGCCCGCGGACGCTCGCCCAGTCGGCCAGCTGGCGCAGATCGTGACGGTATGCCTGCGTGGTTCGCGAGGCCGCCCCGAGTCCGGTCAGACTCGATTCGAAGCGGGTGAGGTCTTCAGACCAGGCGGGATCGAGCGCCCGGTCGGTGGCCGGACCGGAATCAGCCGATGTAGATCGGGGTGCCGACATCGACCTGGTCGTAGAGATCGATCACGTCAGGTATCGCCATCCGCACGCAGCCGTGGGATGCTGCCGACCCGAGCGAGTAGGTCTCGGAGGTGCCGTGGATCCCGGCCCCGTCGTAGATCCCCATCCAGCGTGCCTTGAGCGGGTTCTCCGGCGTACCCCCGGGAACGACCTGTCCCGCCTGGTCGCCAGCCCAGGCCGAGTTGGGGACGGTCCAGACCGGATCGACCGCCTTGTTCTGGATCGAGTAGAGACCGGCCGGGGTGTCGAGCCCTACCTGGCCGACCGCGACCGTGTAAGTCTTGGCCAGTTTCAGGTTCTTCCAGAGGCGGAGCTGGAAGGTGGAGCGGTTCAGGGTCAGGTAGGTCGGGTACTCGGAGGCGACATCCTTCCTGGTCACCTTCGGCTTCAGCACCCGCACGTTGGCGGTCAGGGTCCGGCTGCCGCGGCCGGATTCAAGGATCGAGGTGATGCGCCTGGTCAGCATGTTCTCGCGCAGCCGGTGCCCCTCCCTGCCGTCCACGACACCCAGCGAGTCACCGGTGGCAGAAACCGTCGCGTCAACCGGGTCGACCCGGACGCCGTCTGCCACTTCTCCGACAAAGCGGTTGACGGCCCGCTTCGAGTACGCCACCTTGGCCGGAATCGCAGCCTGGAGTTCACCCCCGGTCAGCTCCCGGACCACCCGGGTTGGAAGACTGCCGGAACGGCTCTCTTCGAAGGCACGGTCGACGGCCCCGTTGATGTCCGCGCGGATCTTGAGTTTGCGGGCCTGAAGCTTGAACTTCTCCTTCTTGAAGCGCACCGTGAGCGGCTTGCGCTGCGGGGCCAGGAGCCGGTTGCGGACCGTTTCCGAAGCCTGTTCACGGGTCATCCCGCCGACGTCGATTCCGCCGATCGTCACGCCCCGGGCGATCTCCGCCTTCTGGGATCCGTCATAGGCGTAGGCGCCGGCGGCCAAGGCAACCAGTCCCACCACCGCCACGACAATCGCAATCTGTGTCTTTCTGCCCATGCTCCGGTCCTGAAGAGATGTACGGGACGGTCCGCCCCGCGCTGTTCACATTGTAGATACGCCGCCAGATCGGTTCATTCCTTTTCCGGCAAGGAAAACCCCGTTGCACCGGCGGGATTCCTTCCCCAACCCGGTTCGGCTCCACCCGTTGCGGTCCAACGGCCGCGCGGAAAGGCCGGGCAGCCGCCTGCGGTCAGCCCGAGGCCGGCGGCGAGGGGTCGAACATGGCGGCATCCTCCCGGCCCACTGCCTCCTCGTCCCGGATCACATTCGGACTTCGCTTCAGAAACTCCTCTACCGCCGGTTCGTAACGGTAACGGGGAGATCCCGGGTTCCCGAGGGGTTCGAGGCGGAGCCGCTCCCCGAGGTGGAGCACGCTCTCCCGGGAGGTAAAACGAAAATGGAATCCGGTCCTCTTGAAGGCCCGGTTGTCCATGCCGCGGCCGAACCGAAGCTGGCCCAGCATCTCCTCCGGCAGTTCCCAGCCCAGTCTTCGCGCTGCCGCCACCGCCAGTCCGGTTCCCCAGGGCGGAATCACCGGCAGCGGGCGGTGACCGAGCAGCGAGATGGTCTCACTCAGGGTCAGAACACCGTCGGCAGCCACGTTGAACGCGCCGTCGAGGCGGTTGGTGGTCGCGTGTTCGAGCGCGTTGACCACATCGATCTCGTCCACGAACTGGTAGCGCGGATCAAAGCCGGCGATCATCGGAACCAGCGGCAGGGCAAAGAGCCGGATGTGGGAGGTGTCCACCTCGGCCCCGAGTACGTTGGCGAAACGGAGCACGGTGGTGGTCGCCTCCGGGCGAAGCGAACTGAACCGGGCCACCGCCGCCTCGGCCTCGACCACGTCCCGTTCGATCCTGGTACGCGGTTCGTGACGTCTCGTCATCGACTCGGTGAAGTAGGCGGGATCGTCCTGCGCACAGCCGTAGTAGTGCCCGGAACTCTTGAAAACCAGCTTCCTGACCGGTGATCCGCCCTCGGAGCAGGCGGCGAGGATGTTGAGGGTGCCGATCACGTTGGTCTCATGGGTCGAGTCCGGACGTTCCCCGCCGGGTCCGCGCACCGAGTCCGCGAGCAGGCGGGCGTCGACAACCGTGTCGATCCTCGCCGCACGCACGATCCGGCCGATCGCGTTGTGTTCAGCCCCGACCCGCACAAACTCGGTGCGGGAAAGTTCGCGACTGGGATCATCCGAGTCGACTCCGATCACCGCCTCGATCTCCCGGTTTGCCTCCAGGGCGGCGGCCAGTCGCCCTCCCCAGTAGGTGGACAACCCGGTAACCAGTACCCGGCGGGTCTGCTCGTCCTCTTCCTCAACCATCACGGCCCATTCTCGCACGGCCGTGAGCAAGGGATCAATCGAGCGCCTCGATGTAGAGTCGCTGACGATGAGTAAACCGGAACCACTGATCGGAGTCACCTACGAGCAGGCGCCCCCGCCCCGGCATGATGACTACGGGCGCTCGGACGGTCGGTGGCTGGAAATCGAGTGGCGTCGGCATCTGCGCCAGGTGACGATCGACTCGGCGCTGGGCCAGACCCCGGTCAGCTACGTCGAGATCGGCGAAGGTCCACCCGTCCTTTTCGTTCACGGACTCGGCGGCTCCTGGCGCAACTGGCTGGAGAACATTCCGCACTTCGCCGATCGTCACCGGGTGGTCGCGATCGACCTGCCCGGTTTCGGGCTCTCCCCCGCGCCCCCGGAGCCGGTCAGCATGGCCTCCTACGGGAGCTTTCTGCTGAGGTTCGCCAACGCGGTCGGGCTGTCCTCCGAGACCGCCCTGATCGGCCACTCGATGGGTGGTTTCATCTCGACCGAAGCGGTGCTCGAAGACCCGGGCCGTTTTCGCTGTCTGGTTCTGGCCTCCGCGGCCGGGGTGAGTTTCGCCACGATGCGGGACTCCCGAAAGGCGGCCCTCGGTCTGCTGATTCGCCTGATACTCCCGATCGCCAACCAGCGGGTCGAACGCAACCTGGGCCGCCAGCGACTACGTACCGCATCCTTTGCCGGGGTGATCGCCCATCCGAACCTGATCCGGCGGGAGATCCTGTGGGAGCTCGGCAGCTACGCGGTGAACTCGCCTTCGCTGATCGAGGCGGCCTACGCCTTGGCCGGCTACGACACCCGGGAGCAGCTGCCGAAGATCGACCTGCCGACCCTGATTGTGTGGGGAGAACAGGACCGGCTGGTGCCGGTAAACGCAGCCTGGGAGTACAACCGGCGCATCGCCGGATCCGAACTTTCGATCATCCACGACTGCGGCCACATGGTTGAGCTGGAACGCCCCGCCCGCTTCAACAGCGAGGTCGAGCAGTTCATACACACCGTGGTTGCAGGCTGAAGGCGCCTGCCGACGCTGACTGGCCCCCGATTCCTCGCCCTCCGGTGGGGCCCTCAGATATCCCCGGGGATACCCGTTGGCCCCACCCGCAGAAGGAGGGCTAGCCCAGCTTTCCGAGCTGCCGCTGAACCCTCGTCAGCTGCGTCCCGGTCTTCTTCACCATCTTCTTCAGCTGTCCGGCCTTGCGGCAGTTCACCCGCTTCGCCTTTGACCCCCGCTTCGCCTTGCGGCACTGCTTTTTGGCCTTGGCAGCCTTCCTCTTCAGCTGCTTCAGGGACTTCTTCAGCTGCTTCTGCTGCTTGAGCAGCTTGCTGCGCGTGGCGTCCTTCTTGAGCCAGGCAGCCGACTGGGTGCCGGCCAGGGCGACCAGATTGTCGAGCGCGAGGTTGACATCGGCAACGTGAAGGTTTCCGTGCGGATCACTGCCGTTGGATGACGCCGCCTGACTCAGGAGCATGTCCAGTTCCGGGTTGGACTGGCCCGGCACCGGCTCGCCCTGGAGCCAGCTGGCTCCGTTCTCGTTTTTGCAGCTTGCCGTGTAGAAGCCGTCGTACCGTTTCCACGGCGCCGCCGGCTGGGGTGCGCCGGGGCTCAGGAAGGCCGGGATGTCGGCCATGACCCGGGCTCGGCCGTCGTCACCGTTGAAACCGGCCGGGTTGACGCAGAGGATCTCGTCGGTGGCCGGATTCGGGGCCGGATGCGGGTTGATCCAGTAGCCGATCCCGGCCCGCCCGAAGTCCGAGTCCGCAGCCGGCTCCTCAAGGTAGGTCGAGTAGGCGACGACACAGCCGGTCTCGCTGCCCGAGGTGCAGGCCGGAATGTGTTTGAACTGGCCGCCGACCAGCTTCCCCTTTGGCACGTACACGTTGCCGCCGATCAGGTAGGCACCGATTACCTTGCGGCGCACAGCGGGGTTGCTGTCAACCTGATTCTGCAACAGCCAACCGAGGTGCATGCTGCCCTGGGAGTGGCCGAGAATGATCACGCCGCGGCCCCGGTTGTACTTCTTCAGATAGGTGTCCCAGGCCGCCTTGACGTCGTTGAAGGCGAGATCACGAACCTCGGGGGTGATCTCCTCGGGGTGACTCAGGGCCCACTGGGTGTACTGCCGGTAGACCGGGGCAAACACCCGGCACTGCCGGGAAAACTGGGTCGCCTGGTTGATCGTGGGCCGCAGGAGTTCCGGGTCCTTCGCGAAGTTCGCGTTCGGTGTCTGCTGCTCGCTCTGGGTCGGGTAGACGTAGAAGCAGTCCACCTTGGGATTCGTGGCTGCCCGGTAACCGAGCGTCTGCCCGGGCGGCGGGATCTCCGGTGAGATCAGCTTGCCTTCGACCGGACCGGCGCAGGGATTAGGGGTGTCACCCGGACGACAGAGCCAGTGGGCACTGTCGTCCTGCCAGCCTTCGTCCGCGCTGGCAACCGGGGCCGACGCAGCCGCGAGCAGAACAGCCATCAGGAACAGGCCGGCGAGTGCGGGCCACTGAAAACGAACGGAAACTCTCGGCACGGTCAGGTTCCTCCCTGTTTGATCAACATGCGCCTCTCCAGACTGAACACGACGTGTGTCAGTTTGACGCGGTCAGAGTACCAACCATTGTGGCTGACGCCCGGGCCTCAGCCGCCCGGGCTTTCGCGCCGCCGCGTGTTCAGGTGATTGCGCCCTCGGCAGCCGAACCGACCGTACGGGCGTACTTGGTCATCACGCCACGGTCGAACATCGGCTCCGGCGCCCGATACTCCTTCAGGCGTTCGGCGATCTGCTCCGGACCGAGATCCACGTTGAGCGCACGGCTGTCGATGTCGACGGTGATCTCGTCCCCGTCACGGATCGCACCGATCGGACCCCCCTTGACCGCCTCCGGTGCCACGTGTCCGATCATCAGGCCACGAGTGGCGCCGGAGAAACGCCCGTCGGTGAGCAGGGCGACATGCTCGCCCATACCCTCACCGACCAGGGCGGCCGTGACCTGCAGCATCTCCCGCATCCCGGGGCCACCGGCCGGACCTTCGTTCCTGATCACGATCACGTCGCCCTTCTCGATCTGCTTGGCCCGGACCGCGGCAAAGCAGTCCTCCTCGCAGTCGAACACCCGGGCCGGGCCGACGTGGCGGGTGCGTTCGGTGCCGGCCACCTTGACCACCGACCCGTCGGGGCAGATGTTGCCCTTGAGGATCGCGAGGCCGCCGTGTGCCTTGATCGGGCTGTCGGCCGGCAGCACAACGTCCTGCCCCGGCTCCTCCTCCGCGGTGGCACACTCCTCGCCGATCGTGCGTCCGGTGACGGTCATCTCGTCCTCGTGAAGCAGACCACCCTCCTTCAGCTTGCGCAGGATCAGCGGGGCGCCTCCCGCCCGGTAGAGGTCGGTGGCGACGTATCTGCCTCCCGGCTTGAGGTCGGCCAGGAGCGGGGTGCGACGGGAGACCTCCTCGAACACGTCGATGTCGAGTTCCACCCCGGCTTCACGGGCGACCGCCAGCAGGTGAAGCACGCCGTTGGTGGATCCGCCCGAGGCGCAGACCATGGCGATCGCGTTCTCCAGCGACTTGCGGGTGATGATCCGACTGGGTCGCAGGTCGTCCCTCAGCACGTTGATGATCATCTCGCCGATCCGTTCGGCAACCACGTTCTTCTCCGAGTCTTCGGCCGGAACCATTGCCGAGAAGGCGGGTGAGATCCCGAGAGCTTCGAAGGCGCAAGCCATCGTGTTGGCGGTGAACTGGCCGCCGCAGGCACCGAATCCGGGGCTGGCGACATCCTCGATCTCGGTCAGTTCCTGGTCGGTGATGTTGCCGGCGATCCGGGCCCCGATCGCCTCGAAGACCTCAAGGATCGAGACGTCCCTGCCGTGATACTGGCCCGGTTTGATCGAACCTCCGTAGAGCACGATCGAGGGCACGTCGAGCCGGGTGACACCCATGACGGCACCGGGAATGGTCTTGTCGCAGGCGGCCAGGGCGATCACCGCGTCGAACTGGTAGCCGCGGGCCATCAGTTCGATCGAGTCGGCCACCACCTCGCGACTGACCAGGGAGGATTTCATTCCCTGGGTTCCCATCGTGATCCCGTCGGAAACCGCGACCGTGTTGAACTCGAACGGCGTTCCGCCGGCCGCCCGGACACCCTCCTTGACGTACTCGGCCAGGTCGCGAAGCCCGAAATTGCAGGGCATTGCGTCGGTCCAGGTGTTGGCGATCCCGATGGTCGGCTTGCTCAGATCCTCGTCGGTGAGCCCGATCCCCTTCATGTAGGCCCGGGCGGCAGCCCGGTCGGGACCGTCAAATACCGCCGATGAGCGGGGTCGGGGGATGCCGGACGCTGAAGGGGAACCGTTGGACGACATGCGGGACATCTTAGGACCTCCGCTCGCCGGGTCACGGGCAGAAGTCCCCGCCCCGGAACCATCGCCGGCCGACGGGATCGCCGGTCGTCGAGGTTCGGCGGATCCCGCCGGGCTCAGCCGCCGCTCAGGCCCAGCACGTCGACCGGCCCCGGGCCACGGCCGATCGAGTCGAGACCTCCCGCGACCGCCTCCGCAGCGATCCGGCGGGCGGCCCGGGCGGATTCGAGCCGGTCGAACCCGAGGGCCAGATGAGCAGCCAGAACCGAGGAATGGGTGCAGCCGGAACCGTGACTGGAGGTTGCCCTGTGGCGGGGTCCTTCGATCGCGACCGCGTTCCGTCCGTCGAAGAGAAGATCGGTCAGGCCCTCGCTGTGACCACCGGTGACCACCACCGCCCGCGGTCCCATCTCGAAGATCCTCCGGGCCAGTTCCTCCTGACCGGCCGAGTCATCGAGCCCCGTGAGGGCCTGTGCCTCCGGGATATTCGGGGTGAGCACTTCGGCCCTGGGCAGGATCAGCTCGATCATCGCATCACGGGCCTCCGGCAGCAGCAGGTCGGCACCACTTTCGGACACCATCACCGGGTCCACGACCACCGCTGCCTCTCCGGTCAGCTCCAGCGCTTTCGCCACCGCCTCGATCGTTTCGACCGTTCCCAGCATCCCGATCTTGACCGCATCCACCCCGATGTCCTCGGTCACGGCCTCGACCTGGGCGATGATCATGGCCGGGGACACCGGCTCGATCGCATCGACCCCGACCGTGTTCTGGGCGGTGATCGCGGTGATCGCGGTCATCCCGTGGACCCCGCAGCGGGCAAAGGCCTTCAGGTCGGCCTGAATTCCGGCGCCCCCTCCCGAATCGGAACCGGCGATCGAGAGCACCGACCGGATCCCCTCCGCTCGCGGTTTCGTGTCCGTGGTCGCCCGATCCGAGTTCTCAGCCATGGTCCGCCGGAGGATATGGCGCGGTCAGGCAGGTACGTTGCCAGATCCCCGCCGGAGTTCCGCGGATGTAGCCCATCAACTCCAGGCGAGTCAGGTCCAGGGTCACATCCTCCGCCCTCCGGCCGGTCTCCGCAGCCACCGCATCCACCGTCTGGCTGCCCCGCTCGATCGATTCCAGAACCCGGCTCGCCCCTGGACCCGGGTCCGGTCCGAAGAGGGGCTTCGAGACCGCCCCGACCCCGAGCATGCGGTCAAGCACGTCCTGGCCGCCCCGGACCACCGCCGCACCACTGGCGATCAGTTCGTTGGTCCCGGACGAGGTACGAGCGGTAACCGGGCCGGGAACCGCGCCCACCTCACGTCCGGCGTCGGAGGCCATTTCCGCCGTGATCAGGGATCCGGAGTGGCGACGGGCCTCGACCACCACGGTCATTCCGGAGAGCGCCGCCATGATCCGGTTGCGGGCCGGGAAGCACCAGCGCCGGACCTCGGCGCCGGGAGGCTGCTCGGAGAGGATCAGTCCGTCTTCCAGAATCCGCCGATAGAGCCGACGGTGGGTGCTCGGGTACGGTCGGTCGGGTCCACAGCCGAGAACGGCCACCGTCGGGCCGGCCTCGAGCGCCCCGCGGTGGGCCGATCCGTCGATCCCGAGCGCCATCCCGCTGACCACGGTGAGGCCACCCGCCGCAAGCTCCCGGGCCAGGTTGGCCGCCACCTCCAGGCCGTAACCGGTGGCGCGGCGGGCTCCGACCACGGTCACGCAGGAATCCGGGGCCAACTCGCCGAGCGGCACACCCCGGCCCCGTCCGATCAGCGCCGGGGGTGCGTCGGCACCGTCCCGGAGCCCCGGGGGGAACTCGTCGCCGTGGCGACACACCGCCCAGCAGTCCGCCCGTTCCAGGGCGGTGCGCATCTCGCCTTCGTCGAGGCTGTCGGCCCAGGCGAGGAACTCGTCCGCCCGGGCCGGGACGATCGCGTTCAGCAGCTCTTCGTTGCCGAGCCGGAGCAGCTCCGGTGTGCGCCGTCCGGGCCGATCGTCGCAGGCAGTCTCGATGAACGGCCCGAGTCGGCCGATCAGCCAGGAGCGTCTGAGGCAGTCGGAGCAGGCCGACTCTGGCAGCCCGATGGCGACGGTGGCAGTCCCACCGCCGGTCACGCTGCCTCCCTCCGTCGAAACTGAAGGGCCGCCGCCATATGTCCTTCCGCGACCGTTTCACTCAGTTCGAGATCGGCGATGGTACGGGCAACCCGCATCACCCGATCGTGTCCGCGTCCGCTCATCCGTTCCTTTCGGTGGGTCGCCGCCAGCAGGGACCGGGCCTCGGATCCGACTTCGAATCGGTCCAGCCCGGCCGTCTTCACCTCGGCGTTGGTCCGCCCTGGACCCAGCCGGTTTTCCATCAATCCACGGGCCGCGATCACCCGGTCGCGCACCGCAGCCGAACTCTCCCCCGGCTCGGCCTGGAGTTCAGCCGCGCCCGGCTGGGTGACCGCAACAACCAGGTCGATCCGGTCAACCAGGGCGCCGCTCAGGGCCGCCCGGTACCGACGGGCCGCCGCAACCGAGCATTCGCAGTCTGGGTCGTTCTCGCCACGGCCGCAGGGGCAGGGGTTGGCGGCCGCGACCAGGGTGAAACTGGCCGGGAGAGTGCGGGTCCCGTGAGCCCGGGAGATGGTCACCTCCCCGGCTTCCATCGGCTCCCTCAGCGCTTCCAGCGCCGGCCGCTGGAACTCGCAGAGCTCATCCAGGAATAGCACCCCGCGGTGGGCGAGGGTGATCTCGCCCGGCCGGGGTGGACTGCCTCCCCCGACCAGTCCGGCAGCGGAGACGGTGTGATGCGGGGCCCGGAACGGACGGGTGGCGCTGAGGCGGCCACCGAGACCGCAGGCCGAGGCGATCCGGGCGGCCTCGAGGAACTCCTCGCCGACCAGCGGCGGCAGGACCGAGGGCAGACGCCTCGCGGCAAGAGACTTGCCCGCTCCCGGGGGACCGATGATCAGCAGCCCGTGTCCGCCGGCGGCGGCGATCTCGATCGCCCGGCGCAGATGCCCCTGGCCGCGAAGATCTGCCAGATCGGGACCGTCGATCTCCCCTCCCACCTTCATCGGTTCCGGACGCCTTCCGGGGACGCAGCCCTCCCCCAGGTCACGGAACTCGGCCACGTTGCCGATCGTGCGGACCTCGACCCCTTCGGCCAGCGCTGCCTCCGGACCGTTCTCCGGTGGCACCAGGATGCCACGTCCGCCGTCCCGGCTGACGGCTTCAGCCATCGCCAGGGCACCTCGTACCGGGCGGACGGTTCCATCCAGGGCGAGCTCTCCGACAAGGGACCATCCTTCGAGCGGCGTCAGCGGCAGCTCACCCGCCGCGCCGAGCAGTCCCGCGGCGATCGCCAGGTCCAGCCCCGGGCCGGCCTTTCGCAGGTCGGCCGGGGCCAGGTTCACGGTGATCCTGCGCAGCGGGAACTCGAAGCCACAGTTGACCAGGGCGGCCCGGACCCGCTCCCGAGCCTCCCGTACCGCCGGGTCGGGCAGCCCGACCACCTGAAAGGTCGGCAGGCCGCGATGGACATCGACCTCGACCCGAACCGGCACGGCACTGATCCCGTCAAGGGTGAAGGTGGTTGCTTCGGCGAGCATGACCCGAAGCCTGCGGACGGCTGGCTCACAGGTGGCGCGCAGGGAGCAACAAGTCTCCGACGGAAGTGTGCCTGAAGCGACAATTTCAGCTCTCCAGAGCGGATCTCCGCCTACCGTGGGGTCACGGCCCGAGGTCTCCCGGCCGCCATCCAACCCCGGACCCTTCAACCGTGACCCACTCAAGACTCAAGACCGGCAGGCTTGCCGAGGACATCTGTGCCGAACGGATCCGGAGCCGTGGATGGCAGATCCTCGGCCGGAACTGGCGGATCAGGGCCGGGGAACTGGATCTGATCGCACGCGATCGCGGCACCGTTGTCGTGATCGAGGTGAAGGGGACCCACTCCGGCATTCGAACCGGGCCTTCGTCCCCGGTCCTGGCGGTCGGTCCGGAAAAGCAGCGTCGCATCAGGCGCCTGACCTCGGCCTGGCTCGCGGGCCCCGGTCGCCGCGTCCGGTTCAGGGACGTGCGCTTCGATGTGGTCGGGGTCGAGTTCGATCGAACCGGTGGGATCACCTCGTACGACCACATCGAAAACGCTTTCTGACCCCTACCCTCAGGGTTGATTCCCCGGTGGGGCCCTCAGATATCCCCGGGGATACCGGTCGGCCCCACCCCCACACTTCGGGCGGTGTCAGCGGTTGTAGGCGCTTGAATCGAAGGAGAGGCGATGGATCGGCGAGGGGCCGAGTTCAATGATTGCCTCGCGATGGGCCGCGCTGGCGTAGCCCTTGTGGCCCTCGAATCCGTAGCCCGGGTGAATCCCTCCCGCCCGGATCATCAGGCGGTCGCGGGTCACCTTGGCGATCACCGAGGCCGCTGCCACGGCGGCGCTGGTGGCGTCCCCCTTGATCAGGCGCCGATGTTCCAGATCCCATCCCTTCAACTCGAATCCGTCGACCAGCCTCAGCGGAACCAGCTGATCACCCGTAGCCGCCAGCCCCGCCATCGCCCCGGCGAGGCACTCGTTGTTGGCTCGCTGCAGACCGTGGGTGTCGATGTATCGGGCCGACCGCAATGCCACCGACGTTCGCACCGCACAGTCCAGGATCGCCGGAAAGAGGCGTTCCCTTGCCTTTGCGGTGAGCTTCTTCGAGTCATGAAGACCCTCCAGCAGACCCCCGCCCCGCCCGCTCAGGCATTCCCGGTCGAGCACCACCGCCGCCCCGACGATCGGACCGGCCAGACAGCCACGGCCGGCCTCGTCGGCACCGGCGACCCACTCGGCGCCGAGCGCCAGATCGTGCTCGAAGATCAGTCCGTCGTTCCGGGACTTCCGGCCCGGGCCGGACCGCGGTGGAGGCTCAGAGCCCACCGATGCGATTCGGTGGCCAGTAGGTGGCAAAGGCCTTTCCGATCAGCCACTCTTCGGGCAGCGGCCCCCAGAAGCGACTGTCGTCGCTCTCACCCCGGTTGTCACCCATCATGAAGAAGTGACCCTTGGGAATGGTGATCTCCCGGGGCAGGTTGCAGGCGGCTCCGCCGATGCTGCAGGGGTTGATGCTGTAGCCGTTGGGCTTCACGATCTGACCGTTCACAACCGGCAGCCCGGCCCGGATCGAGACCGTGTCCCCCGGACCGGCAACGATCCGCTTGATGAAGGTCTCGCTCGACTTCTCCCGGGTTGGCGCCGGGCAGGGTTGGCCGGCAGCCTGCGGAGCTCCGCATTCAGCCCCGCCGTTGCTGGCCCCGGCAGGGGGATGGAAGACGACCACGTCGCCCGGCTTGGGATCGTTGAAGTGGTAGATGAACCGGTTGACCAGCACTCGCTGGCCGATGTCCAGGGTCGGCTCCATCGACCCGGACGGGATCTTGTAAGGCTTGATCAGGAATGCCTGGATCAGCACCGCGAGCCCGAGGGCCAGCGCCACGATCACGACCAGTTCGACAAAACTACCCCCGGCCGACTTCGGCTTGGGTAGCTGCGAGCTCAGGCTTCTTCCTTCTCGCCTTCGGCGGAATCCTCGTCCGCCGCAGCTTGATCAGCCGAGGTCTCCTCGACCGGCTCCGCTTCAGCTTCGGGGGCCGCCTCGGCGGCTTCCCCGGCTTCGGGTGCAGTCTCGGTTGCTTCGGCTTCGGGTGCCTCGGGGGCTTCCCCATCGGGGGCGGATGCTGCTTCCTCACCGGTGGTATCGGCTTCGGCGGGCTCGGTCGCCTCGTCGGCCACCACCGGCTCCTCGGCCGGCGCCAGACTCTCACCGGCAGCGTCGACCGCTTCCGAGGTGCCGACCATGTCCTCATCGATGCCCCAGCGACGTTCCGCGACCCGGGCGGCCTTGCCGACCCGTCCCCGCAGGTAGTAGAGCTTCGCCCGTCGGACCCGGCCGCGGGAAGCCACTTCGAGCTTCTCGATCTTCGGCGAGTGCAGCGGGAAGGTCCGTTCCACCCCGACCCCGAAGGACTGTTTGCGGACGGTGAAGGTCTCGCGTGCTCCGGACCCCTGGCGTTTGATCACCACGCCCTCGAATACCTGCGGGCGCTTGCGATTTCCCTCGATCACGAGGAAGTGAACGCGAACGCGGTCTCCCGGGGCAAAGGACGGAAGTCCCTGCCTCAGCTGGCTGCTCTCAATGTCCTGGATTACGGTGCTCATGGCTCAAAAAGACGGGCCGGGTGGCCCGTGGACGCGCAATCCTACCGCAGGCGATCCGCGAGCGTCACTCCGAGTCCGGGTCCCGACCGCGAAGGTGGCTCTGCTCACGCCGCCACTCACGGACCCGGCTGTGGTCACCCGAGGTCAGAACGTCGGGGACGGCCCAGCCGCGGTACTCCGCCGGGCGGGTGTAGTGCGGGTACTCCGGCTGTCCCTCAAGCGCCTCGCTCCAGGACTCTTCTACTGCACTCTCCTCGTCCCCCAGCGCTCCCGGCTGGCGACGCATCAGGGTGTCGGCGACCACCATCGCCGGCAGTTCACCCCCGGCGAGCACGTAACGGCCGATCGAGAGTTCATCGTCGGCGAGATGATCGTGAACCCGATGGTCGAACCCCTCGTAGCGTCCGCTGAGCAGGGCCAGCCGGGGTTCCGCCGCGAGTTCGGCGACCAGCTGCTCGTCCAGGATCCGGCCAGCCGGGCTGAGCACCACGGTGCGCGGCCGGGGCTCCTCGCCGTAGACCCCGCGAAGGGCCGCGTCAACCACGTCGACACGCAACACCATCCCGGCTCCACCGCCGTACGGTGCTCCGTCGACCCTGCCACCCTTGAGCGGGGTCCAGTCACGGTAGTCCCGCAGGTTGAGTGTCGATCCGGACTCGACCGCCTTGCGGACCTGGCGCTGCTCCCGGAACCAGTCGAAGGCCTCGGGGAAGAGCGTGAAGATGTCGAGATTCACGGCTCCGGTCCCTGCCGAACGGGGTTCGTCCGCTCAGTCGAGGATGTCGACCACGACCCGGCGTTCCTCACGCACGGCGGCCGCCCTGGCGACGGCCCGGATCGCGTTGGCGGTGCGACCGCCCCGGCCGATCACCCGGCCGAGATCGGTTTCGCCGACCGTGATCTCGAAGACCAGGTCACCGTCTTCCTCGAACTCCTCGACCTCGACTGCGTCCCGGTCCTCGACCAGCGCCCGGGTCAGCGTGAGGAGCAGCTCGCGCACCGGTCAGCTACCGGTGGCCTTGATGCCCTTGATGCGGAGCAGTCCGGCGACCTTCTCCGAAGGCTGGGCGCCCTTTTCGAGCCAGTAGTTGGCCCGTTCCTCGTCAATTTCGATGATCGAAGGGTCGGTCTGCGCGTTGTAGCGACCGATCGTCTCGATCGAACGGCCATCGCGGGGGGAGCGCTTGTCGGCGACGACGATTCGCCAGATCGGGTTCTTCTTGGAACCAACTCTTCTAAGTCTGATGCGGACTGCCATTGGACGCGGGATCCTACAGGTTCTCAGCGTCGCTTGATCCGGGGCCGGGGTGCCTTTGGCGCCTTCCCGGCCTGGATCCGGGCAAGCTGCTGCGGGTCCGGCATCTGCCCCTTGGCCATCTGCTTCATCAGGCGGCGCATCTGGTCGAACTGCTTGACCAGGTTGTTGACCTGCTGGATTTTCGTCCCCGAGCCCTCGGCGATCCGACGTCGGCGCGATCCCTTGATCAGCTCCGGCGTCATCCGTTCCCGCGGGGTCATCGAGAGGATGATCGCCTCGACCCGGTCGAGCTCTCCCTCGTCCACATCGACATCCTTGAGCTGCTTCATCGCACCCATACCGGGCATCATCCCGAGCAGGTTGCCGAGCGGGCCCATCTTCCTCACCTGGCGCATCTGCTTGAGGAAGTCCTCCAGAGTGAACTGGTTGGAGGCCATCTTGCGCTGCAGCTCCTCGGCCTCTTCCTCGGAGACCTGGGCCTCGGCCTTCTCGATCAGGCTGAGGACATCGCCCATGCCGAGGATCCGGGAGGACATCCGGTCCGGATGGAAGCGTTCAAAATCGCCGAGCTTCTCGCCGGTCGAGGCGAAGATGACCGGCTTGCCGGTGACCGCCTTGACCGAGAGAGCCGCGCCACCGCGGGCGTCACCGTCCAGTTTGGAGATGATCACCCCGTCGAACTCGGCCGCCTCCCGGAAGGACTCGGCCACCCCGACCGCGTCCTGGCCGGTCATCGCGTCGACCACGAGCAGCACGTTGTGCGGCTTGACCTTCTTGCGGATCTTCGCCAGCTCGTCCATCAACTCGCTGTCGATGTGGAGGCGGCCGGCAGTGTCGACGATCAGCACGTCGCGGTTTTCCTCGCGGGCCTTGTCCAGGGCCCAGGCGGCGATCTCGACCGGGTCGGCCCCGGTGCCCTGCTGGTAGACCACGGCCCCGGCCCGGCGGCCGACCGTTTCCAGCTGCTCGATCGCGGCCGGCCGGTACACGTCACAGGCCGCCAACGCGACCCGCTTGCCCTCGTCGGTGAGCAGTTTCGCCAGCTTCGCGGTGGCGGTGGTCTTGCCGGATCCCTGCAGGCCGGCCATCAGGATGACGGTCGGTCCCTTGCTTGAGAAGACCAGGTCGCGACCGGCCCCGCCCATCAGCTCGGTCAACTCCTCGTTGACGATCTTCACGACCTGCTGACCCGGGTTGAGCGAACCGAGCACGTCGGCGCCGAGGCAACGCTCCTTGACCTTCGCGGTGAAGGACTTGACCACCTTGAAGTTCACGTCCGCTTCGAGCAGGGCGAGGCGGATCTCCCGCATCGCCTTGTCGACGTCGGCCTCGGTCAGCTTCCCCCGGTTGCGGACATCCGAAAGCGTCGCCTGAAGCCGGTCTGAAAGCTGGTCAAACATGGATCGTCAACCCTACCGGCAGCGAACCCCCGCCGCCCCGGCCTTCGAGGGGAGCCTTGTCCGCCTCATGGTGCGAGAAACCTGCTGCCGACGGGTTCTACTCCTCATCCAGCAGGGCTCTGGCGAAGTCTTCCGGGTCGAACGGGCGGAGGTCCTCGATCTTCTCGCCGGTCCCGATCAGTTTGACCGGGATGCCGAGCTCGTCGGCGATCGCGAGGGTGATCCCGCCCTTGGCGGTGCCGTCCAGCTTGGTCAGGACCACGCCGTCCACATCGGTGGCTTCGGCGAAGGCCTTGGCCTGGCGCAGACCGTTCTGGCCGGTGGTCGCGTCGATCGAGATCAGGACCTCGTGGGGGGCGCCCGGGATCTGCTTCTCGATCACCCGGCGGACCTTGCCCAGTTCCTCCATCAGGTTGGTCTGGGTGTGGAGCCGGCCGGCGGTGTCGATGATCACCACGTCGCAGCCGCGGGCCCGGGCGGCGTCGATCGCGTCGTAGGCGACCGAGCCGGGGTCGGCACCCTCGTTCGAGCGGACCAGTTCGGCGCCGGAGCGTTCCGCCCAGGTGGTCAGCTGCTCGGCCGCGGCAGCCCGGTAGGTGTCGGCCGCGCCGAGCAGCACCGAGAGCCCGAACTCGTTTTTCAGATGCCAGGCGATCTTGCCGATCGAGGTGGTCTTGCCGGTGCCGTTCACCCCGGTCATCAGCAGCACGGCCGGTTCAGGGGAGAGATCGATCGGCCGACGGTTGGTCGAGGCGATCTCGGCGAGGATCCCGATCAGCCGCTCCCGGACCGCCGCTCCGTCCGGGGCGACCGTCCCGGCGTCAACCTCGTGCTCGAGCCGTTCGACCACCTTGGCGGTCGTGCTCGCCCCGGCATCGGCCAGGATCAACGCCTCCTCGAGCCGCTCCCAGGTCTCCTCGTCGATCCGGTCGAACAGGGTCGAGCCGATCTCCTCGGACAGGGCCCGGCGGCTCTTGGCGAGGCTCTCCCTGAGGCGGCGGAAGGCACCGCGTTTCTTCGGGGTGTCCGACTCCGGTTCGGCGGCAACGGCAGCTGCCGGGATCGCACGGTCGCCGAGATCGAGGATGTCGTTCCAGGTGGTTGACATGGCCGCGAAGCCTAATTCTTCAGGCGACTTCTTCGAGCACCGGGTTGCGTTCACCGTCGACCGGAGGGAGTCGACGGGAAACGACCCTGGTCACACCGTCACCACCCATGCTCACCCCGTAGAGCACGTCGGCGGCGTCCATGGTCAGCTTCTGGTGGGTCACGATCACGAACTGGGTCTGACCGGAGTAGAGCCGGACCAGTTCGAGGAAGCGGTTGATGTTGGTGTCGTCCAGGGCTGCCTCGACCTCGTCCAGAATGTAGAACGGGCAGGGACGGGCGAGGAAGACCGCAAAAACGAAGGCGAGCGCGGTCATCGCCTTCTCACCGCCGGAAAGCAGGCTCATCTTGCGCATCCGCTTGCCCTTCGGGTTGACCTCGAGTTCCACCCCGAAATCAACCGGGGATGGCGGCCCGGGCTCCGTTTCCTCCGTACCGTCGCTCTCGGCTGAGTCCGCAGACTCCTCCGGAGAGTCGGGGGTCTGATCGACCGGGTCGGGGACCGGGCGCAGGTCAACCGAACGCAGTCGGCCGGAACCGCCGGGAAAGAGCCGGGCGATCATCTCCTCGAAGTTGGTGGCGGTCGCGGCGAAGGTTTCGTCAAAGGAACGCTTGATCTCGGCATCGATGTCCCGGATGACCCCTTCCAGTTCCCGCATCCCGCGTTCCGCGTCCTCCCGCTGCGCGACCAGCTGTTCGACGTGATCCACCGCCTCCTCGTACTCCTTGGCGGCGAGGGGGTTCACCGGGCCGATCCGTTCCCGACGCATCCGCAGATTGTGAAGCCGACGCTCGATCCCGGCCCGTTCCTCGTCGCCGAGCGGCTCCTCGGCAGTCGGGATCTCCTCACCCAGGGTTTCAGCGATCCGGCCAAGCTCGGCCGCCGCCTCGGAGCGTCGGTCGCCGAGGTGGGCCGCCTCGACCTCGGCCCGGGTGACCTCCTCGGCGATCGCGCGGGACTCGGTCTGGATCTCGGCCTCGAGCGCCGAGCATCGCTTGAGCTCGGCCGCGATCTCGTCGCCGCCGCCCGGCCCACCGATCACTTCGCGTTCGGCCCGGGACACCCGCTCCCGGACCGCTTCACCGGCTCCGTCCGCTACCTGCGCGACCGCGGCCACCGCGGCAGCGAGCTGTTCGGCCGCCGCCAGTTTCGCGCGCAGTCGCTCGCGTTGATGCTCGCCCAGCAGACCCTCCGCCCGCCGGGCGTGCCGGGTTGCCCGTTCGGCCCCGGCGTGAACCTCGGCCAGGGCGGCCAGCCGCTCGGCTTCGGATCCTTCGGCGCGGGCCACCCGCAGGCCCTCCGAGGCGCCTTCGAGTCCGGAGCGGACCTCGTCCAGTTCGACGGCGAGCCTTCTGGACCGGTCACTTGAGGATCCGGCCTCGGCGATGTCGAGGGTGAGTGGCGCCAGCTCCAGCCGAAGCTCCTCCAGGCGGACTTCGAGTCGACCGGACCGTTCCGCCAGTGTGTTTGAACCGAGGGTGATCTTCTCCTGGCCGGACCGCAGCGAGTTGAGTCGGCCCCAGGCCTCGGTCCGCACCCGGTCGCGCTCGGCGAACTGCTCCTCGGCGGCGCTTCGCCGTTTCGAGACTTCGGACAGACGCCGTTCGAGCCGGTCACGCTTCTGGCGGGCCTCTTCGGCACGCTTCCGGGCCGCTTCGAGGCGGGATTCACCGAAACGCAGCTCTTCCGCGACCAGTTTCGACTTGAGCCCCAGTTCCTCCCGTTCGATCCGGGCCCCGATCTCGGCCGCGTTGGCCTGCTGTTTCAGCGGCCGGAGCTGACGGCGGGCCTCCCGCTCGACATCGAGCGCCCGGTCGAGGTTCTCCCGGGTCGTCATCAGTTTCAGTTCGGCCCGTCGGCGACGCTTGCGGAACTTGCCGAGCCCGGCTGCCTCCTCGATCAGCAGCCGCCGCTCACGGGGCTTCGAATGAACCACCGAGTCGACCCGGCCCTGGCTGATCACGGAGTGCATCTGACGCCCGAGATTGGCGTCCGAGAGCAGCTCCTGGATGTCGGTGAGCCGACAGCGCGCACCGTTCAGGCGGTACTCGCCTTCACCGTTGCGGTCCAGCTTCCGGGTGATCGCGATCTCGGTGAACTCGTCTCCGAGCCGACCCTCGGAGTTGTCGATCACCACCTCCACTTCGGCCTCGGAGCGCGCCCCGACCTTGCTGCCTCCGACCGAGATCACGTCCTGCATCGAGGAGCCGCGGATCGCCCCCGGGCTCTGCTCGCCGAGCGCCCAGAGGACCGCGTCGGTGATGTTCGACTTGCCGGATCCGTTCGGGCCGACCACGACACTCACCCCGGGGGCGAAATCGAGGACGGTCTTCTCGGGGAAGGACTTGAAACCCCTCATCGTCACGGAACGGAGATACATATGCACCAAAGAGTGCCGGGTCCACCGGACGGACGCGGTCCGGATCCCGGGTCAACCGATCCGTCGCTCCGCAATTTGCGGGAATCGGATTTCCCGCCGTTCGGAAATGTCGCTCGGGAACCTCAGACGTGAGGGTCGCGGCCGGCCATCGCGTCGGCCGCCGCCGCCTGGCCGGCGGCCTTCTTCGAGCGCCCCTCTCCCGTTCCGGCCGGAGCGTCGCCGACCAGGACGGTGACCGTGTAGACCCGATCGTGGGCCGGGCCCGAGGCCGAGTCAACCCGGTAGCTCACCTCCATGCCCTCACAAGCCGCCAGCTCCTGGAGGGCGGACTTGAAATCGGCCCGCTGGTGCCGGGCGCGTTCGATCTCCTCCCGGAAAGCGGCGACCACCGCGGCGGAAGTCCGGACGAACCCGAACTCCAGGTAGCAGGCGCCGATCATCGCTTCGGTCATCTCCGGCAAGGGACGTGACCCCTCCAGCAGCAGCCTTGCCGGGGTGCGGTTGCCGTCACCGGTGTCCGGTTCGACCGCCAGCAGCAGTTCCGGGATCCCGATCGCCCGGCCGACGGTCGCGCAGGAGGTTCCGCTCACGGTCTGGTTGAGGATCTTGGTCAGGTTGCCGGCGTGCTCGCCGGGAAGCGACCGGTAGAGCTCGTCCGCGATCGCGAGCCCCAGCACCGAGTCGCCGAGCAGGGCGAGACGCTCGTAGGAACCGATCCGGTCGCCGGACCAGGAGGTATGGGTGAGCGCTGCGCGTCGGGACGACTCGGGCAGTTCGCCGATCAGAGCCCGGAGTTCAGCGGTGCCACCGGCGCCGCTGCGCCGCTCACGAACCCGTCTTAGCCAGGACAAAGTCAACCGCGTCTCCGACCGTGGATATCCGGCCGGCCTCCTGTTCGGTTACCGATATGCCGTATCGATCCTCGAGCTCCATCACGAGTTCGTAGAGATCCAGCGAGTCTGCGTCGAAGTCCTCCTTGAAGCGGGCGGACTCGACTACCTGGTCCGGCTCCAGCTCCAGTTCGGACACCAGGTGGCCCCGGACGAGACTCATGACTTCTGCACGATCCATCAACGGTTTCCTATCAGACACCCGCCGTCCTCCGACCGGTGGCCCGGCGACCGGAACCGACTCACCCGGCCGGGCCCGGAGCTGCGTCCTCGGCGCGATGCCACTCCTCTACGTACTCCTCCCCGACCCGGCGGATCGCCTCGCCGATCGTGCGGTAGTCGGCTTCGTCGAGGTTGGCCAGCGACAGCCGGATCGACCAGGGTGGCCCGTCGAAACCGGAACCGTTGAGCGCGACGACCTCGCTCTGGGCCGCCAGCCGGAAGAGAATGTCCGCCGGTTCGTACTGTCGTTCGAGGAAGGCGGCGAACTCCGGTGGATAGCGGCGCTGCACGTGAAGCATGAAGTCAAACTCGAGGTAGTAGCCGACGCGCAGCGGATCCTCCGGCAGGGTGATGCGCAGGCCGCCGAGCAGGGCTTCGAGCCGGTCGGCGATCAGCTTCATCGCCGCCTTGCGGTAGGCCCGCTCCTCGTCCAGCAGGTCGAACAGCGCGAACAGGGCCAGCTGGATCTGCTGCGGCTGGGAGAGTCCGGCGGTGTGGGTGAGGGCGACATCCCGCGAGTCGGCCACGAGACGCTCGGCGAAGGTGAGGCCAGGCACATCCTCGGTCAGCGACCTGTAGCGCTTCTCGAGCCGCTGTTTCGCCTGCTGCGGCAAGTCCGCCAGGGCCCGGTCAAGGACTGTGTTTCGCGAGGTGGCGATCAGTCCCTGCCGCCATCCGGTTGCACCGAAATACTTCGACAGCGAGTAGACCAGAATCGTGTTGTCCGGAACCACCGCCGACAGGGAGCGGAACCCGTCGATGAAGGTGGCGTACACATCGTCGGTGATGATGATCAGCCCGGGGTTGTCGGTACGAACGATCTCGGCGATCCGAACGATGGTTTCGTCCTTGATCCGGACCGATGGCGGGTTGGTCGGGTTCACACAGATCAGCATCTTCACGGCAGGGTCACGGAGCCGTTCGAGCTCTTCCGGAGTGAACTGCCAGGAGTGCGATCCGTCCGGGAAGGTCCCGTTCGCCTCGATCAGCAACTGCTTCAGCGAGTACTCCGGGAGCGCCGCTATCTCGAGATACGGGGTGAAGACCGGCGTCATGATCGCGACGGTGTCCCCGGGCGACAGCAGCTCGTTGGCGAACAGCGTGTCGAAGATGTAACACATCGCGGCGGTGCCGCCTTCGGTCGCGAAGACATCGATCTCGTCCGGGTCGGGGAACCCCTCGCCCATGATCGATGCCAGGTAGCGGGCGGCGATTTTCGCACAGTGCGAGAGCATCGCGGGCGGGTCCATGTAGTGGGCGCCGAGGACCCCGTCGACCAGCTCGTGGACAAAGTCGTCCGGATCCCAGCCCTGCCCGGCAGCCCAGTCCGTCACCGATCCGAGCAGGGCGATTCCCGGTTCGCCCGGCCTCGCGGCGAGCCACGTTTCGAACCGCCGGGCGATCTCGTGCTTCGCCGGCTGCGCCACGAGATCGCTGCCCCAGGATCCCGCGGCGCGGGCTTCGGCGACCGCGAACAGGCCGAGCTGGAAGAAGGCTTCACGGGGTGCTGCGGCGAGGAAGTTGGGGGTTCCCCGCCCGGCTTTGAGCAGCGGGCGTGCGGTGCGGCGCTGCTCCTCGGTCCCCAGCGAGATCAGAGTCTCCCGCAGCTCGAAAGGGGACAGTCTCTCGAGTTCCCGGATCCGGCTGCGACCCGGAATCGCCGGCGTGTCGCTCACCGCGAAATCACCACAGATCCCGCAGCCGGATGCGAAAAACCCGAGCACGTTGCCATAGCCCGATGCTACCGTGCCGGTCGGGGCGGCCCCGGCCGGTTCCGGTCAGGTAACGGTTCCGTCGCTGCCGATCGACCGGCGGTCGGCTCCCCCCTGGCGGAGCATCGCTTCGGTCCGGGACGGCACCCCGGTCTCGACCGCCCTGGCGGCAACCCGGATCGCGTTGGCCACCCCTTCCGGGCCGGAGTTTCCGTGCCCGACGACCGCTACCTGCCGCAGTCCGAGCATGATCGCCCCGCCGGTCGAGTCGGGGTTCAGTTCCTTCCTGAGGCCCTTCAGCGAGGGCTTCATCAACAGTCCGCCGAGCGCCGACAACGGGTTCGAACGGGCGGCGGCGGAGACTGCCGAGGCCACCACCCGGGCGGTTCCCTCCAGGGTTTTCAGGGCGATGTTGCCGGTGAACCCGTCGGTCACTACGACGTCGGCCACCGCTTCTGGCAGGTCCCTGCCCTCGACGTTGCCGATGAAGTTGAGTCCCTCCGCCCCGGACAGGGTGGCGTTCGCCTCGACCACCGAGTCGCGGCCCTTGCCGGCCTCCTCCCCGACCGAGAGCAGGGCGACGGTGGGGTTCGCGAGATCCATGACCGATCGGGCGAAGGCCGCCCCCAGCCAGGCGAACTGGACCAGGTGCCGGGCCTGCAGGTCGGAGTTTGCCCCGACGTCGAGGAAGAGGGTTTCGCCCTTCGGCAGTAGCAACCTGACCGCCAGCGCCGGCCGCTTCACCCCGCGCAGGCGCTTCAGGCCGAAGGTCGCTGCCGCCATCGTCGCGCCGGTTGAACCGAGGCTGACCACCGCGCCGGATCTACCTTCCGCGACGTCGGCCACCGCCCGGACGACCGAGGCTTCCGGCCGGCTCCTGACCGCCGCCACCGGTGACTCCCGGTTGGTGATCAGATCCCGGGTGTCGACGACTTCGCAGCCCGGAACTCCGTCGAGGCGCAGCTCGTCACGGGGACCGAACACCCGCAGGGAGATTCCGTCGGCCGCGGCAAGCCTGGCCCCGGCAGCAAGCGTGTCCGGTCCGGCTTCCACTCCGAGGCCGTCGAGTGCGACTGTGACCCCGCCTGCGTTCAAGTCCGCCCCAGCAGAGTGTTGCGGCAGACTGTCCGGCTACTCCGGGGCGACGGTACCGAAGGGCTCGGCCTTCGGGGCGACGACCTCACGCCCGGCATAGTGACCGCACTCGGGGCAGACCCGATGGGGCAGCCGGGGCGAGTGGCACTGCTGGCAGTAGTTCACCCGCGCCTTGGCGGCCTTGTGGGTGGCGCGGCGCTTGTCGCGGCGGGTGCGAGAGGTTCGTTTCTTCGGAACGGCCATAAGGAACGGGATTCTAGGGATTTAGCCGAGGTCGCGAAGCTTCGCCCACCGGGGGTCCAGGTTCTGGCCGTGATCGTGGTCGGCGGGATCGGCTCCGTTCAGGTTTTCGCCGCACCAGGAGCAGAGCCCGCGACAGTCCTCGCGGCAGAGGATCTGGTTCGGCAGAGCGAGGATCAGGGCGTCCCGGGCCCAGGCGGAGAGCCGCAGCTGACCGCCCTCGACGTACGGGCTTTCCAGCTCCGTTTCTCCGGGGTCGGGCTCCTGGTCATCCGGACCCTGGTCGCCCGGCCGTGCTCCGGGGATCTCGGCGGCAACCGATTCGACCGGCTGATCGACCTCACGGACATCGACCGCGATCCGGTGCGAAGCCGGTTCGAGACAGCGGAAGCAGGGGCCTCCCAGCGCCACGTCGAACCTCAGGCGGAGGGCGTACCCGGAGGTGGTGCGGGAAACATCGACCCTCGCGGTCGGAACGCTCGGCTCGGGACGGTACTCCTGCCCGCCGAGAGTCACCTCGTCCAGGGCCACTGGAACGTCCAGCCGGGTGGCATCTCCATGGCTCAGCCCGAGCCCGTCAAGGTCGACCAGTCCGTTTTCTTCGGCTTCCGGTTCCACGAGTCCAGCTTGACAGACCGGAGGTCCCGAGCCTCAGCCCGGTCCCGGCAAGGGTGGAGCTACTCCTCGATGTCGCCGAGCGGTTCCTCGTCGCGGCCGGCCAGTCGGTCCCGGCCGCGCTGCACCGCCGCGGTGAACTTCTGCAGGTTGACCTCGAGCGTGTTCAGGATCTCGTCTGCGTAGTCCTCGGCGCCGAGGCGGATCTCCCGCTCGCGCGAACGGGCGTCCTCGACGATCTCGTCGGCGGCACGCTCGGCCTGTTTGGTCACCTCTTCATCGGAGATCAGGCGGGCCTGCTGCTCACGCGCCTCACGGATTACCCGCTCGGATTCACGCCGCGCTTCCTCGAGCATCTCCTGACGCTCCTTGACGATCCAGCGGGCCTGCTTGATCTCCTCGGGGATCGTCGCCCGCATCTGGTCGAGCAGGTCGTAGATCTCCTCGCGATCGACCCTCACCTGATCGGTCAGGGGCACCGGCCGCGCATTGTGGACCAGATCATCGAGCTTGTCTATGAGAACCAGGACGTCCATTTCTCAGGGAACCCTATGCGTCTCCGCGGATCTGGGGTGGATTCGGAACATCTGGGTGCTTATTCTGCAACTGATCGCCCATTCCTGTTTCCGGCCGCAAACTTACTCTCGGCCCAGTCTATCGCCGAGAGCGGCGGCCACCGGGGCGGGAACGAGGTCCCCGACGTCGGCGTTGAAGGTGGCCATCTCCTTCACTCCGGTGGAGGAAAGGAAGCTGTACTCGGGGTGGGCAAACACGTAGACCGACTCGACCCCGGGGTCGAGCTTGTAGTTGAGCTGGGCCATCTCGTTTTCGTACTCGAAGTCGGAGATCGCCCGGAGTCCCTTGACCACGGCGCTCGCCCCGACATCCCGGGCGAACTCGACCAGCAGGTCGGAGAACACCTGTACCTCGACGTTTTCGAGACCGGCGGTGGCATCCTCGATGAAGACCTGCCGCTCGGCTGCGGTGAACAGGGTCTTCTTCTTCCGGATCGGCTGGTTGACCACCCCCACGACCACCCGGTCAAAGATCCGGGAGGCTCGGGAGATGATGTCGAGATGGCCGTTGGTGACCGGGTCGTAGCTTCCGGGACAGATTGCGGTTCGGTGAGTTTTTGCGTTCATCTGGACGAGTCGGGTTCGATTGACCGGAAGAATGTAACCAGGGTCCGGCCGTAACGCCGTTCCCGGACGGCATCCAGGGAAGGAAATCCCAGAGGACGGCGGGCTTCGCACTCGAGGATCACCCGGCCGTCGGGGGCGAGCACCCCGGGCAGCACCCGGTCCAGCCTGGCCGCCTCGGCTGGATCCAGGCGGTAGGGCGGGTCGGCAAAGACAAGGTCGAACCGGCCGGTGGACGAGGCGAGCCAGGTCGGGGCCTCACCCCGAACCAGCTCCGCCCGGTCGGCGAGACCGAGGTTGATCACGTTGCCGGTGGCCGGACGGGTGTCGCGATCGACCAGGGTCGCATGCGCCGCGCCGCGCGAGAGGGCCTCGATTCCGAGCGCCCCGGTCCCGCAATAGAGGTCGGCCACCCGCATTCCGGAAATGTCACCGAGGGCGGAGAAGATCGCCTCCCGCACCCGCTCCGGGGTGGGGCGTACCTTCCAGCCCTTCGGGGCCAGCAGCTGCCGTCCGCCCAGATCTCCCCCGATCACTCTCACCGCTCCGTTCCTTCTCCTCCGGACCGATCCGACCTCCCGACCCGGCCGAAGCGGGCTTCCCCGGCAGCGGCCAGCAGCTCCGCATCGGGGCCCTCACCGAGTCGTGCGAGATCGCCACAGGCCGCCTCGAGCAGCTCACCGTCCCGGGGCAGAGATGCAGCCCGGAACCGGGGCACGCCGTGCTGGCGGGTTCCCGTGATCTCCCCCTCCCCCCTCATCTCCAGGTCCAGTTCGGCCAGCCGGAAGCCGTCGCTCTCACGGGTCAGCTCGGCCAGTCGGCGTCGAGCCATTGCGCCACCGCCGCCCGGCAGGAGGAAGCAGGTTCCGCCGTGCTCACCCCGGCCGATCCGGCCGCGCAGCTGGTGGATCTGGGAGAGTCCGAACCGTTCCGCTCCCTCGATCACCATCACGGTCGCGTTCGGAACGTCGATCCCGACCTCGATCACGGTGGTCGAGACCAGTATCCGGGTCCGCCCGTCGGCGAAGGCGGCCATCGCCCTCTCCTTTTCGCCCGGCTTCATCCGTCCGTGGACCAGGCCGACCTCGTATCCGGCCAGCTCCGCCTCGGCCAGCCGCTCGGCCTCGGATGCGGCAGCCCGCGCCTCGAGTTCCTCCGACTCCTCGATCAGGGAGCAGACCACAAACGCCTGGCGGCCCCGGTCCAGCTCATCACGGACCCGGGCGAACACCGAGGTCCGATCCGTCTCCCGGGCAAGCTCGGTCCGGACCGGGCCGCGTCCGGAGGGAAGCTCCCGCAGGGTGGTCACGTCGAGGTCGCCGTAGAGGGTGAGCGACAGGGTCCGGGGGATCGGGGTCGCCGAGAGGTGAAGCAGGTGGGCACTCTCCCCGGACGACGCCTTGGCCTCGAGCCGGGCTCGTTGCCGCACCCCGAACCGGTGCTCCTCATCGACGATCGCGAGCGCAAGGCGGCGAAACCGGACCTCGGGTTCCAGGAGCGCGTGGGTGCCGACCAGAAGGTCGAGTTCACCGCCGGCGGCTGCGTCCAGGACCATCTTCCGGGCCGATCCCGTGGTGGCCCCAGTGAGCAGGCCGACCCGGACCCCGGTGCCGTCGAGCAGCCGGTCGATACTGCCCGCATGCTGTTCGGCCAGCACTCCGGTCGGTGCCATCAGGGCAGTCTGGGCATCCGACTCCGCCGCCCGGAGCGCCGCCGCCAGGGCGACCACGGTCTTGCCCGATCCAACCTCGCCCATCAGCAGGCGGCGCATCGGCGCGGTCCCGGCCAGCTCAACCCTGATCCCGGCTATCGCCCGGGCCTGGTCCTCGGTCAGGTTGAAGGGAAGCCGCTCAAGCCAGGCCGTGCCGACCCGGTCCGGGCCGTCCAGCGGAACCGCCGGGCCGCTTGCGTCCCGCTCGCGGCGGCGACGGTTTTCGATCGCCGCCCGGTAGAGCAGCAACTCCTCCCAGGCGAGCCGTTTCAGGGCCAGTCCCGCCCGCTCTTCGTTTTCGGGGAAGTGGATCTCGCGAAACGCGGCGGCGCTGACCGGCAGGCCCCGGGCGGTCAACAGTTCCGCCGGAACCGGATCAGCGGCCAGCGCGGCCAGACGGCAGGCCTCGAAGACCCAGCGACGCCAGCGGGCCGGACCGATCTCGGCGCCGCCCGGCCGGCTTACCCGCGGGGCATCGGAGGAAAGCTGCGACGGCAGTTCCGTATCGGGGCGATCCCATCGGATCGACCCCCCGGCCGGACCGACCGTGACCGCGCCCCCGAGGGGTTCGGAAGCGGAAACGGTGAAGCCTTTGGGTCCGAGCCGCCCCTCCAGAAGGAATCGGCTTCCGGGCATCAGCCTTTCCGCCAGCCAGGGCTGGTTGAACCAGGTTGCCTTGACCGCGCCCGAACTGTCGGCAACTCGCGCCTCGATCACACTGAGACCCCGCTTTCTGGTGCGGACCCGGCGGGACCGCTCGATCTCGACCGCAAGGATCGTGACCTCCCCGGGTTCCAGTTCCTCGATCAGGCGGGTTCCGGGAGGGGCATCGAGGGCTCTCGGTACGCGCCAGAGCAGGTCCGTGACCGTTTCCACCCCGGTCTCGGCGGCCCGGCCGGAGAGTGCCGGACCGATCCCGGGCAGGTTCGAGATCGGAGCCTCGAGTCTCTGCGGCTGCGGCCAGCGGACCGGAGCCTGAAGCAGGGTCCGCCACCCCGGAATCGAGTCGCGGGCCTGACCGAAGCCCGGCGGTGCTACTGGCTTGCGAGCAGCCACCACCAGCTCGGCTGGCCACCCTCGTGGAGATCCAGCTCAATCCCGTCCGGGGCGTGGCTTTCGATCTCGGTCAACGGAAACGGTGCTCCCTCGCCGGAGATCACGGTGACCAGCTCGGCACCCTCCTCGCAGAGCAGCTCGACGGTCCGAATCAAGGCGGATCCGGCCCCGCCCCAGGCGACGATCTCGCCGTCGATGAAACCGACCGCATCCCCCAGCCGGAATCGGCCCTGGGCATCGTTGCGGGCTGCCGGGGCAACCCCGCCGGTGTGGATCCGGTCGAGCTCACCCTCGATCAGCTCCCGGTTGGCCTCCAGTTCGGCTGCCGGGTCAAACCCGATCAGGGCCAGCAGACCGGCCTGCTGGGTCTCGGTCGGGATCACCACTGCCTCACGGTCGGCAATCGAACAGGCCTTCTCGGCAGCCATGATCACGTTGGACGAGTTCGGCAGCACGATCACCGACTCGGCCCGGGAGGCCTCGATCGCAGCCAGGATTTCGGAGGTGGAGGGGTTCAGCGTCTCGCCGCCATCGACCACCTCCGCCCCGCTCCGGCCGAACAGTCCGGCCAGCCCGTCACCGCTGGCCACCGCGATTACAGCGGTCTTTTTCCCACCGTCAAGCCGGGCCTCGCGTTCAGCCACCTGGGCGTGCATGTCGGCGACGTCGAGATCGGAAACCTCGCCCTCCCCGTCGAACACGGCAACCGCCCGATCGGGGTCGTCGGTGTGAACATGCACCTTCAGGGTGGTCGGATCTCCGACCACCAGCACCGAGTCACCAAGCCGCTCCAGCCGCGGAATGAAGCCACGCGAGGAAAGGTCGCTGCCGGAGACCATGAAGTTCGTGCAGTAACGGAACCGGCTGTCCTCACGGTGGGTGTGGACCGGTCGGCCCGCGGTCTGATGGGCGATCTCGGGAAGTTCTGCGTCCTCGCCGCGAAGCGCAGCAAGAACCCCGGCGAGAATCAGCACCAGGCCGTAGCCGCCGGCGTCGACCACGCCCGAGTCGGCCAGCACGTCGAGCTGTTCCGGGGTCCGCTTGACCGCCCGTTCACCATCCTCGATCGCCCGTTCGAGCACCTCGGCCAGCAGCGCATCCTGCTCGACGGCAGTGGCTTCCGGGCCGAGCCGCTGCCGTTCCGGTTCGATGTGGGCGAGCTGGCGGGAGATCGAGTGGGCCATCTCGCGGAACACGGTCAGCATGGTGCCCTCGGCCGGTTCACGAACCGAGGCGTAGGCGGCGTCGGCGGCATTTGCGAAAGCGGAGGCGACCAGCACCGGATCGACCAGCTCTCCCGGTCGGGAGGCCAACTCCTCGGCAGCCCCGCGGACGATCTGACTGAGGATCACGCCGGAGTTGCCACGGGCGCCGAGCAGGGCCGCCCGGGCCAGAGCGGAAACCAGTTCGGTGCGACCGATCTCGTCGACCGACTGGTCGTCGTCGAGGCGGTCGAGCTCCTCCATCACGGCCCGCATGGTCATCGCCATGTTGTCGCCGGTGTCGCCGTCGGCGACCGGGAAGACGTTGAGGTCGTTGACCTCCTGCCGTCGGGCTTCGAGGTAACCGTAAGCGGACGCGACAACGCGCCTGAACCGTTCGATCGATGGGTCAGCCACGGCGAATCACCCTATAGAAAGGGAACCCGGAAAGCGGACCGCGCAAACGCCCGGTCCGCGCCGAATCAGGCCGACTTGGCGACCTTGTTCGCCTTGAGACAACGGGTGCAGACGTTGACCCGCTTCTTCACGCCGCCTTCGACGATCCGGATCTTCTGCAGGTTCGCGTTGAAGCGGCGCCGGGTGGCGACCATCGAGTGGCTCCGGTTGTTACCGAAGGCGGGACCTTTTCCACAGGAGTGACATACGCGAGCCATAAGAAGCAGCATCCTAGACGATCGGCCGCCTCCCCGTCCCTCCGGGGAGCTCGGACAGGCAGCGTCCCGGAACGGGGTCAGGCCCTCAGTTCAGCCCGGATTTCGTTCATCCTGAGAACCGCCCGGGCGGCGGAGGCCCCCTGGTCGCGCTTGCCGCCACCGGTGCGGGCCAGGGCCTGCTCCATGCTGTCGACCGTCAGCACCCCGAAGCCGCATGGCACCCCGGTTTCAAGCTGGACGTCCTGGATTCCCCGGGCCGCCTCGGCACAGACAAAGTCGTAGTGGTCGGTTTCGCCGCGGATCACCGCCCCGAGGCAGGCCACCCCCGCGAACCGCCCGGAGCGGGCACAGTAGCTGGCCGCCAGCGGCAGTTCAAAGGCGCCGGGAATCTCGAAAACGGTGATCCGCTCCGGACCGACCCCGGCCGCCGTGAACTCCTCCCGGGCTCCGTGGATCAGCCGTTCCGCGAGGTCGGTGTAGAAGCTGCCGACACAGATTGCGTACCGGTCAGGCATTCCGCCCGGCCTCCGATGCCGCCCTGGGGCCGGCCTCACGCCGTTCCCGATCGTGTTCCTTCTCGTCGTGGAGCATCTCCTCGTCGAGGGCGAGTCCCTGGTGATGGAGGATGTGGCCCATCCGGTCCCGCTTGGTCCGCAGGTAGTCCTCGTTGTGGAGATTCGGCGGCGCCTCGATCTTGATCTGTTCGGTCACCTCGAGGCCGTGGCCCTCCAGCCCGATGATCTTCTTCGGGTTGTTGGTCAGGATCCGGATCCTTCTCAGGCCGAGGTCGCGCAGGATCTGGGCACCGATGCCGTAATCCCTGAGATCGGCGGGAAGGCCGAGCTGAAGGTTGGCATCGACCGTGTCCAGTCCCTCCTCCTGCAGCTTGTAGGCCCGCAACTTGTTCAGCAGGCCGATACCGCGACCCTCCTGGGAGAGATAGAGCAGCACCCCTTTGCCTTCCTGCTCGATCATCGCCAGGGCAGCGGCGAGCTGTTCACCGCAGTCGCAGCGCATGCTGTGGAAGACGTCTCCGGTCAGGCACTCGCTGTGAACCCGGACCAGCACCGGCTCGCCGTCGTCGACCTCACCCTTGACCATCGCGATGTGGTGCTTGTCGTCGACCAGGGAGCGGAAACCGACCGCGGTGAAATCACCGAAACTGGTCGGCAGGGCGGTCGACACCACCCGTTCGATCAGCTTCTCGTTCTCGCGGCGGTAGGCGATCAGGTCGGCGATCGTGATCATCTTCAGGCTGTGCCGTTCGGCGTAGCCGGTGAGATCGGAGATTCGGGCCATGGTGCCGTCCTCGTTCATCACCTCGCAGATCACTCCGGCCGGACCGAGCCCTGCCATCCGGGCCAGGTCGACCGCCGCCTCGGTGTGGCCGGTGCGTTCCAGCACGCCGCCGTCCTTGGCCCGCAGCGGGAAGACATGGCCGGGCACGACGATGTCGCGCGGTGTGGCGTTCGGCTCGATCGCGACCTGGACGGTCCGGGCCCGGTCGTGGGCCGAGATCCCGGTGGTGACCCCTTCGGCCGCCTCGATCGAGACCGTGAAGGCGGTCTCCAGCGGTGCCTCGTTCTTGGCGGTCATCAGCGAAAGTCCGAGCTGGTCGCAGCGCTCCCCGGTCAAGGCCAGACAGACCAGGCCACGGGCCTCCTTGACCATGAAGTTGATCGCCTCCGGAGTCGCGAACTGGGCCGCCATCACCAGGTCGCCCTCGTTCTCACGATCCTCGTCGTCGGTGACGATCACCATGCGGCCCTCACGGATCTCCTCCAGGGCCTCTTCGATGGTCGCGAAAGGTTCTGTGCCAGGCATCAGGTACTCCGGTCGTTGTCTTTTGCGGGTGGCGGTGCCATGCCCTCTGCATATGGTGGCAGCATCCGCTCCACGTATCTGGCGATCACATCACACTCGAGGTTGACCGGATCGCCCGGCTCCAGGCTCCCGAGGGTGGTCCGTTCGCGGGTTTCCGGGATCAGGGCCACCTCGAGCCGGCCCGGGGAGCATTTGGTCACGGTCAGGCTCACTCCCTCGACCGTGATCGAACCCTGCGGGATCACGTAGCGGGAGAGACCGACCGGCAGGCCGACCGTGAGCCGGACCGAGAAACCGTCCGGCTTCAGCGAGATCACCTCGCCCCTGCCGTCCACGTGGCCCTGAACGATGTGGCCGCCGAGCCGCTGGTCGACCCGCAGGGCCGGTTCCAGATTGACCTCGGAACCCGGCTGAAGCGATCCGAGGGAGGTGAGCTCAAGGGTCTGGTTCATCGCCTCGGCGCTGAAGGAACCGGAGTCGACCTCGGTGGCAGTCAGGCAGCAGCCGTTGACCGCAACCGAGTCTCCGGTCGAGATCTCTCCGGCCAGCGCGGTGGAGATCCGGATCCGGGCCCCGTCGGAACCCGTATCGATCCGCTGGATCCGGCCGCGATCGGCGATCAGTCCCGAAAACATTCGCTCACCAGAGGTTGATCCGTGCGCTCATGTGGACATCTTGACCGACCCGGCTGATTCGCAGATCCTCGGCCCGGGTCGCCTCGGAGATCAGGTCCGGCCCCTCCCCGGCGATCGCCGGCATCCCGCCTCCGAGCAGCAGCGGGGCGACGAAGATCTCGGCCCGGTCGACCTCGCCGGCGGCGAGGGCCGCCCCGGCCAGGGTCGGTCCGCCTTCCAGCAGGACCGAGGCGATCCTCTTCTCTCCGAGGCGGTCGAGCGCCTCCCGGAAGCGTTCGGCCGGGGTTCCGACCCCGGTGCGGATCACGGTGGCGCCCGCCCCTTCGAGTTCGGCCGACCGCTCTGGGTCGGCCGACGGCTTGGTGACGATCACCAGCGGGGCGGTCTCGATGTCGTCGAACAGGGCCGCATCCGGGGTGACGACCGGTCCGGAGTCGAACAGGACCCGGGTCGGCTGGCGGAGTTCGCTGTCGGCAGCGGCATCGGGATGTTCTTCCGGGCGAACGGTCAACCGTGGGTCGTCGCCGGAAAATGTTCCGGAGCCGACCGCCACCGCGTCGCAGTGCGCCCGCAAGCGGTGAACCACCGTCCGGGCTTCCGGTCCGGTGATCCAGCGGGAGTCGCCGGTCCGGGTCGCGACCCGGCCGTCGAGGGTCATCGCCAGCTTCAGCAGGACCAGCGGCCGGCCGGTCGCCGCCATCTTGCGGAAGTCCTGCACCAGCCCGCGGCAGCGATCGGCTGCCTCGTCGTCGGCCCGACGCACCGTGATCCCGGCCTGCTCGAGTTGCCGTGGTCCGATCCCGGCGGTCTTTTCGGTCGGATCGTCGCTGCCGATCACCACCTCGGCGATCCCCGCCTCGATCAGCGCCTCGGAGCAGGGGGGCTGGCTGCCGTGATGGGCGCAGGGCTCGAGGGTGACGTACATGGCCGCCCCGGCGGGGTCCTCGCCCCGGACCCGGGCGTCGGCCAGCGCCTCACGTTCGGCGTGGAGTCCGCCGCGCCTCCGATGCCAGCCCTCGCCGATCAGACGGCCGTCCCGGACCAGCACCGCCCCGACGCAGGGGTTGGGGCTGGCGTGCCCCCGTCCCCGTTCGGCCAGCTCGACTGCCCTGTCCCAGATCTCGGTGTCGTCGACGAATTGAATGGCGGTCATGGGAGAATCTTGACGCGTGACGAAGGCAATCATCCAGATCCCCTGTCTCAACGAGGAGGAAACCCTCCCCGCAACCCTCGCCGATCTCCCGGATTCGATCGCGGGAGTCGACCTGATCGAGACCCTGATCATCGATGACGGTTCGACCGACCGTACCGTTCAGGTGGCGATCGAGCACGGGGTTGATCACATCGTGAAACTGCCCAACAACCGGGGTCTCGCTACCGGTTTCCAGGCCGGACTGGATGCCTGCCTGAAACTCGGGGCCGACGTCATCGTCAACACCGACGCGGACAACCAGTACTCGGGCGAAGACATCCCGAAGCTGGTCGCCCCGATCCTTGCCGGCGAGGCCGAGATGGTGGTCGGCGACCGGGATGTGGCGGCGATCGAGCACTTCTCGCCCTCGAAGAAGGCGCTGCAGAAGTTCGGTAGCTGGGTGGTGCGGCAGCTTTCCGACACCGAGATCACGGACGCCACCTCCGGTTTCCGGGCCTACAACCGGGAGGCGGCGCTGCAGCTCCTGGTGGTGGACAACTTCACCTACACGCTCGAGAGCCTGATCCAGGCCGGCAAGGGGCGGGTGGCGGTCGACGAGGTCGAGATCGCCACCAACGAGAAGCTGCGCGAGTCCCGGCTGTTCGGTTCGACCTCTGCCTACGTGAGACGGAACGCCCTGGCGATCCTCAGGATCTACACCCGGTACGAACCGCTCAAGGTGTTCACGGCGCTGGCCGCGCTGGCCGGGATCCTGGCCCTCGCCGCCTGGATGCCCTTCCTGGTCGACTGGATCGTTCACGGCGACCGCAGCGGCCACATCCAGTCGCTGCTGCTCGGATCGATGCTGTTCATCATCGCGGTTCAGCTACTGGCGCTCGGGGTGATCGGTGACATCCTCGCCGGCCAGCGGGTGATGACCCAGCGGGTGTTCGAGCGGGTCCGGCGGATCGAGCTCCAGCTGGGGGTCGAACCGACCCACCGGTTCGAAGCCGAGGCTGGACAGTCCGCGGAAACCGCGGTCGGAGCGACCACCCCGGCAGGTCGGGACTGATCCCTTGAATCCCGCCGAGGGACAGGAAACCCTTCCCCCTGCCCCGGAGTCTGAAGCGGGTGGCCGCGGCCGCAACTACGGACGGACCGCCGGCTTCCTCACGATCGGGGTCGGACTCACCGGGCTGCTCACCTACGCCTACTTTTTCATTGCCGCGCACACCCTCGGCAAGGACGACTACGGCGAGATCACGGTGCTCTGGTCGGCGGTCTTCATCACCGTCTCCACGCTCTACCGCCCGATCGACCAGCTGCTTTCCCGCCACATCTCGGATCACCTCGAACGCGGTGAGTCCGATTCCGCCCCGGTCCGGGTCGCGGCCCGGATCCAGTTCTTTCTGGCGGTCGCCTTCGCGATCGTCGCCCTGATCTTCAAAGGTCCGCTGGAGAACGGGCTGCTGTCGGGAAACTCGACGCTCTACTGGGTCTACTTCGGCGCCTCGCTCTTTTACGCGGCGAGCTACTACGCCCGCGGCTATCTGGCCGGGCATCAGCAGTTCGGTCTGTTCACCGCCCTGATCCTCTCCGAGTCGCTTTTTCGCACCCTGTTTGCGGTGCTGGTCGCGGTCGGTCTGCTTGCGGGCCAGTCGATGGTCGCGATCGGGATCGTCGCCGCGCCGCTGCTCAGCCTGATCGTGGTGCCGCCGGCGATCACCCGGCGGCGGCGCCGGGAGCTGGAGACCGAAAATGTGGCCCCCGCCCAGGCCGACGGCGAAGCCGGCGAGCGGGAGGACTTCTCCCTGGCCAACGGGGCCGGGTTTGTCGGCTCCGTCTTCCTGATCATGTTCTCGGAGCAGGTCTTCCTCAACGCCGGTCCGTTGGTGGTCAAGTCGATCGAGGGGGTGGCCGCGGCCGGTTTCATCTTCAACGTGCTGATGATCGCCCGCGCCCCGCTCCAGCTCTTCCAGGCGGTCTCAACCTCGATCCTCCCCCACCTCACCTCACTTCACACCAGCACCGAACCGGACTCCGAGAGGCAGTTCCACCGCTCGGTCAACATGGTCCTGCTGGGCCTTGCGGCCTTCACCCTCGTTTCGGCCCTGGTGATGGCGATCGCCGGGCCGCAGCTCATGCAGCTCGCCTTCTCCGACAAGTTCACCTACGACCGGCTCGACCTGCTGATCGTGGTCGCCGGGATGGGCCTTTACCTTTCGGCGGTGACCGTGAACCAGGCCTCGCTGGCCCAGGGGCAGGCCCGCCGGGCCGGATTCCGCTGGATCGCCTGTGCGGTCTTCTTTCTCGTCTGGACGCTCCTGCCGCTGATCGAGAACGGCAACCTGCGGGTCGAGATCGGCTTCACCCTGACCGCCCTGATCCTCTTCACCTCACTGTTCTGGATCTACCGACGCCCCCGGGGAATCGAGGCCGACGTCCCCCGGGAGGGCAGCAGCGAGGAAATCGAAACCCGCCTTGCCGGTTATGAAGAGGGCAACCTCTAGCGGGCGGCCCGCAGGAACCACCAGAGCGGTGTCTGCGGCGTCATCGGCCTCGCGCGGTTGCTCACGTACCTGAGTACGTTCGCGGCCCGCGCTCGGCTGATTCCTTGCATCCATCCGCTCTGGATGGCCCCTGCGAACCACCCGCGAAGTTGGGGCGGCCCGCAGGAGCCACCCGCGAAGTTGGGCGACCGGCAGGAGCCACCCGCGAAGTTGGGGCGGCCGTCTCAGCGGCCGTTTTCGGCGGCTGCGAGGATCTCGCTGTAGGCCCGGGCCGGGTCGTCAGCTCCGAAGACCGCGGAGCCGGCGACCATCAGGGTGGCTCCCGCGGCGGCCATCGGACCGGCGGTGGCCGTGCCGATCCCGCCGTCGATCTCGATCAGGGTGTCCGGGCCGACCAGTTCACGTAGCCGGCGAACCTTGTCGGGCGAGGTATCAATGAAGGGCTGGCCACCCCAGCCGGGGTTGACCGTCATCGCGAGGATCATGTCGGCGACTCCGCCGAGGCCGGAGACCGCCTCTACCGGAGTCCCGGGGTTGATCGCCACGCCGGCCAGACACCCGAGCTCCCGGATCGCCCCGCAGGCCCGGTGGGCATGCGGGGTCGCCTCGGCGTGGAAGGTGATCGCATCCGCCCCTGCCCTGGCGAAGTCCTCGAACTGCCGGTCCGGGTTTTCGATCATCAGGTGGACGTCCACCACCCCGCCGGCGTCATGAACCTGATCGGCGATCGCCGAGAGCACCAGCGGTCCGATCGTGATCGGCGGCACGAACTGGCCGTCCATCACGTCGAAATGGATCACCCTGGCTCCGGCATCCATCACCTCGCCGATCGCTGCGCCCAGCCGGGCGAAGTCGGCGGAGAGGATCGAGGGGGCGATCCGGATGCCGGTGAACGGCTCGGGCAGGTCGGTGGAGGCGGTTTCGGGGCTCATCGTCTTCCTCGGGGTCGGGGCGGGCTGCCGGGATCGAATCAGATCGCCCGCAGCATCGAGCCGCCGCAGCTCTGGCAGGTCATGTCCTCGGTGGTGCTCATTCTGGCGATCGTCTGGTGTTCACCGCAGTCCGGACACTGGGAGACCAGCTCGTAGCGGGTCAGGCAGTAGACGCAGCGGAACCGCCCGGGCAGCTGGGTCGGTCTGAGCCAGGGCTCACTGCAGCCGGGGCAGACCGGCCGCTTCTTCAACCCGACGGGCTCGATCTCCGGTTCTGTCGCCACGGGGGGATTATCCCGCCTCAACCGGCGGCCGTCATCCGAGCAAGGTCAGAACCGGTCCGGGCAGACGAAACGGGCGATGAAGAAACCGGTGGTGCGGTCCCGGTCCGGCATCAGCTGAAGATAGCGCGGGTCGTTCGGATCGGCCAGGTGCGGTGCGCGGTCGCCGAGGTCGTCGATCTCGAGGTCGTTTCGTTCGGCCAGGGCGGTGGCCTGATCGGCGTTCTCCCGGCGGCTGATGGTGCAGGTCGAGTAGATCAGGCTGCCACCCGGCTCGAGCAGGGTCGCGGCCCGGTCGAGGATCTCCCTCTGCAGGGTTGTGACCCGTTCGATCAGGGCCGGGGACTTGCGCCAGCGGGCGTCCGGACGGGAGGCGAGGGCGCCCAGGTCGGAGCAGGGTGCATCTACCAGGATCCGCTGGAAGCCCCGCAGGAGCTCGCCGTCCCGGGCGTCGGCCTCGATCACGATCCCGTTGTGGAAACCGAGCCGTTCGAGCTGGGCGGCAACCTCGTCGGCCCGGTCGGCCGAGGGTTCGACCGCACAGAGATCCCCCTGGCGCCCGACCCGGGCGGCGATCTGGCCGCTCTTGATTCCGGGGCCGGAACAGAGATCGAGAATCCGCTCGCCAGGCTGCGGGTCGAGCACCTCGACCACCGCGGCCGAACCGGCCGACTGGGACACGACCAGTCCCTCCCGGGCTGCCGCCTCGATCGCCGCGAGGCTGCCCCTGGCGGTGAGCAGGTCCTCCGGGGCGAGCGGCCACCCGGCCTCGGGGACCGTCAGTTCCAGCTCCGGTCCGGAGAGCCGTTCGATCGCCTGCTCGCGACCGAGCCGCCCGGGGTTGACCCGAACCGCCCGCACCGGCGGCCGGTTGGAGGCGGCGAGGAGCGCCCGGGCCCGCTCCGGGCCGAGTTCCTCGAACCACATCCGGGCCAGCCACTCGGGGGCCGAGTGGGCGACCGCCGCCTTCTCCGGAGTCGAGTCGTCGGCGAGCTGCCGCTCGATCGAACCCCGTTCACGAAGGGTCCGACGCAGCAGGGCGTTGACAAAACCGGCCGCGTGGGCGGCGCCGGCACCACGGACCAGCTCGACCGCCTGGCTCACCACGGCATGATCCGGGGTCGCGTCGGCGAAAAGCAGCTCGAAGATCCCGAGCCGGAGGCCGGCGAGTACCGCCGGGTCGGGGCGCCGTCCGCCCTTCTTCGAGAATCGGTCCACGATCCAGTCGGCGGTGCCGCGCCGCTGGACCGAGCCGTAGGCGAGCCGCTGGGCCTGGGCACGGGAGCGTCCGGCCAGGCCGCGGACTTCGGCCTCTTCCCGGAAAGCGGTTTCGGTGTGGGCTTCCTCCTCGAAGGTCCGGCGGAGCACCGCGTAGGCGACAGCCCGTTCGGGGGTCGGCCCGTTCAAGGCAGCCCGTGGCCGCGCAGCCAGTCGGCCCCGTCCATTGGCTTCCCGCCGGGCGGCTGGACCTGCGCGAGCCAGACCGCCCCGTCGGCGCAACCGAGTACCGGCCTGCCGTTTCGCTCGGTCAGCTCACCCGGGGCGAGGCCGATGACCTCCGGAGCCGGAGCTGTCTGCCTGATGCCGAGGCGCCGTTCGCCACCGAGGTCAAGCCATGCCCCGATGTGCGGGTTGAGTGCCCGGACCAGACTGTGGACCCGCCCGGAAGGCTGTTCAGGATCGATCCGGCGTTCGGCCGACTCGATCTTCTCGGCGTAGGTGGCAGCGTCGTCGTCCTGCTCGGTCCACTCGATCTCGCCGTCCGCCGCGGCCGTGAGGGTTGCGACGAGCAGACGGCCGCCGGTCCGGGCAAGCCGCGGGGCGAGTTCTCCGTAGCTTTCGTCCGGGCCGATCGGGACCCGCTCGACCGCGGCCACCGGACCGGAGTCGAGCCCGGCGACCAGGCGCATCACGGCCACCCCGGTTTCCGGGTCACCGGCCATGATCGCCCGTTCAACCGGAGCTGCCCCGCGCCAGCGCGGGAGCAGAGACGGGTGCACGTTCAGCATCGGCACCTCGGAAAGCAGCGGTTCCCTGATCAGCTGGCCGAAGGCGCAGATCGAGGCCCAGCCGGTTGCCGCCGTGGCTTTCGCGATCCGCTCACGGTCGGCTTCCTCGTTCACGTTTCCCGACTTCAGCAGCTCTATCTCCAGCTCCTCGGCCTTGAGGGCGACCGGTGACGGCTGCTCCCGGCGGCCCCGACCGCGACGGCGGTCCGGCAGGGTGACCGCCAGTGAGGGCCTCCGGTCGGAAGCGGCAAGGATCTCGAGCACGGTTGCGGCGAAGTCCGAGGTGCCGAGAAAGGCGCCGCTCACCGGCCGGTCCTCACTCGCCGTCCGCTTCCGAATCGCCATCCCCATCCGGGTCGATCGGCGAAAAGCTCTCGCCTCGTCGCAGCGCCTTGAGTGCCGCCCGGCGCTGGGGCCTTTCGGTCCGGTCGAGGATCAGGATCCCGTTCAGGTGATCGATCTCGTGCTGCAGTACCCGGGCCTCGAAGCCGGATGCCTCCAACACCACCTCCGCCCCGCGCCGGTCCTGTCCCCTGACCCGGGCGAAGACAGGTCTTTCGACCTCGACCAGCACCCGCGGGATCGAGAGGCAACCCTCGATGGCGATATCGGCCTCGTCGGAAAGCCACTCGATCTCGGGGTTGATCAGCTCCCGCGGTTCGACGTCGGGATTCGACTGAAAGACCAGCAGACGGCGGAGCTTGCCCACCTGGGGGGCAGCCAGGCCGACCCCGAGTGCCTCGTTCATGAGTTCCGCCATCGACTCGATCTCATCGGCCAGCGCCCCGTTGAACTCGCTTATGGCGGAGGCCTTGCTCTTCAGCACCGGGTCGCCGAACTGGACGATCCGGGCCAGCGCTGCCTCGCGCCGACGCATCCTTTCCTCGTCGATCTCGCGGTCAGGGGGACCCTCAACCGGCTCCGCTTCCTCGATCATTTCGTCCGGGTCAAGCTCCTGTTCGAGCTCATCGGTTTCGGCGGTTTTCCCGACATCAGCCATGAAGGCCGAGTGTATCTGCCCCCAGTCCCCCGCCGGTCCTGATTCATTCGGCTCGGGCGATGAGGCCGGGTGATGGGGTCTTGTTGCCCTTCCCCATCCACACCGCCAAAACCCCCATCACCCGACCTTCAACAGGAAGGTGGAGCTCAGGGGCCTCCAGCCGCTCGCTCGTAAGGATTCAGCTGAGAGAAAGCGGTGAGCGTACTTCGGTACGTGATCCGCTTTTTCGAAGCTGCTGACGCCGCGAGCGTGTGGCTGGTGGTACCTGAGCCCACCCGCTACTGGGGGTCCACGTCAATTGAGAGATTGATCCGGTTGAAGGCCCTGTCGCGGACCAGGCTCTCGATCTCCCGCTGAACCGCCTCGGCGGCGGGTCGACGCTCCTTTGACTTGATGAGGATGCGCCGCCGGAAGCGGTTTCTGGCCCGGAACATCGGGGCCGGACCGAGCAGCATCGAACCCTCCGGCAGGGTCGGTCCGAGCCGGTCGACGACCAGATCCGCGGCCCGGTCGAGGGCGGTCTCGTCCTCGGCTGCCAACTGGATCCGGATCAGGTGGGAGAACGGCGGGTACTCCAGCGTCTCGCGGCGGGAAAGCTCCCCGGACAGAAACCCGGGCGAGTCGTGCCGGGCTGCGGCGGCAATCGAGGGGGCTTCCGGGGTGAGGGTCTGGACGATCACCCGGCCTCCCGCCTCACCCCGGCCGCTGCGGCCGGCGAGTTGGGTGACCAGCGAGAAGGTGCGTTCCTCGGCCCGGAAGTCGGGGAAGCGCAGGGTGGCATCGGCGTCGAGGATCGCGCTGAGGGTGACCTCCGGGAAGTCATGTCCCTTGGCCACCATCTGGGTGCCGACCAGAACCGCGCTATCGGCCCGGTCGAACTCGGCCAGGATGCGTCCGTGGCCGCCGGGGCCGCCGGAGGTGTCGGCGTCGAGCCGGATCACCGGCATCGGGGCGAGACTTTCGGCCAGCAGCCGCTCGATCCGCTGGGTCCCGGCGCCCGACTGGGCCAGGGTGGTGCCGCCACAGTCACAGGCTCGCGGCAGGACCTGGGCGTGGTTGCAGTGGTGGCAGATCAGCTGACCGGACTCGCGGTGGACGATCAGCGAGACATCGCAGTTGGGGCAGCCCCAGGTGTGGCCGCAGGTCTGGCAGATCAGCCACGGGGCGAAGCCACGGCGATTGATCATCACGATCGCTTTCTCGCCCCGCTCCCGGACCTCGGCCAGGGCGGCCATCGTCTGGCTGTGGACCGGCCCTTCGCGGGGGTCGGATCCCCGCATGTCGACCAGCTCGACCGGCGGCATTCCCTGCCCGTCCACCCGTTCCGGCAGGTCGATCCGCTGGAACTCACGCCAGGTCTCCGGCCGCGGGGTCGCGGTCCCGGCGATCAGCAGCGCCCGGTTCGACCGGGCCCGGCGCCGGGCCACGTCGCGGGCGTCGTAGCGCGGGTCGCTCTCCTGCTTGTAGGAAGGATCGTGCTCCTCGTCGATCACGACCAGGCCGAGATCCGTGACCGGGGCGAACACCGCCGAACGTGGGCCGACGCAGACCCTGGCCTCACCGGAGCGAAGGCGATGCCACTCGTCAAATCGCTGTCCGGCCGAGAGGGCCGAGTGAAGGACCGCCACCCGATCCCCGAACCGGGCCTCGAATCGACTGACCGCCTGCGGGGTGAGACCGATCTCCGGCACCAGCACGATCGCGCTGCTGCCGTTGGCGAGTGCCGACTCGACCAGGGCCAGGTAGACCTCGGTCTTACCGGAGCCGGTCACCCCGTTCAGCAGAATCTCGCCGCCCGACCCAAGCATCCCGGTGAGTTCCCGAACCGCCCCCGCCTGGGCGGCGGTCAGGTCGGGGGCACTCCTCGCAGCCGTCCCGACCGTCGTCCCCGCCGGGCGGCGGCGGACCTTCACCCTTTCCCGTTCGATCCAGCCGCGTTCCTCGAGGCGCTTGAGCACGGCGCTGTCGGCACCCGCCCGGGACAGCAGCTCCCGTCCGGTCAGATCACCCTCCAGCAGAGATCGCAGCGCCGCCTCCTGGCGCTTGCCGAGCCTGCTGGCCTGCTCCAGGACAGCCCGGCCCTGCTCCGTGATCCGGGAGCGCTTCTCGGTCCGGACCCGGGTCCGCTCACCACCGGTGCCGGTCCCGGGAGGCAGCATCAGCCCGAGGCCACGGGCCGGGGTCGAGCAGTACTCGGCCCCGATCCAGAGGCCGAGCTCGATCAGCTCCGGAGTGGTGCCTTCACCGATGACCCTCCGGGGTCGCGCCAGTTTCTCCTCGGGCAGTTCCGAGTTCTCCGCGAGCTCGGTCACGACCCCGGTGACGCGGCGGCGTCCGAACGGAACCTCGAGTACGGATCCGACCTCGATCCCGTCCATTCCCTCCGGAACCAGATAGTCGAACGGTCCCCGCAGGGCGCGGGCCAAGGTCAGCGGTTCGACTCTGGCGATGGACACCGGCCCACGGTATATGAGGCCGTCGGCCGAAATACCGTTTATGCTCGCCCCGTGAGTTTCACCCCCAGCCCCGGCGAACGCGTCATCTTTCAGGGCCACCCATCGTGGCGCTCGATCATGGCCTTCTACCTCAAGGGCCTGCTGATCGGGGTCGTGATCGCGATCATCGCCAAGCTGATCGGCCGCGGTTTCGGCACGGTGTTCCTGATCGTCCTGATCGCTCTCGGCGTGGCGGTGTTGATCGGCTTCGTCCGCCGGATGGCGACCGTCTACACGATCACCGACCGCCGACTGAACATCCGTCGCGGGATCATCGCCCGGGACATCCAGGAGACCCGCCTGGAACGGGTCCAGGCGGTGAACTACAGCCAGTCACCGATCGAACGGATGCTGAGGATCGGCGATGTGGACTTCGACACCGCGGCAACCGACGTCGAAAACCAGTTCTGTTTCGCCGGGGTTGCGGAGCCCGCCGAGGTGGTCACCGAGGTCGATCGGGCGACCTCTGCCGGAGCCGCCGGCAGCCACGGTCTGGGTGAGCCGGACTCCCGATACTGATCGAGAGCGGTGCAGTCAATAGGATGGCGCTCGTGACCGAGAATCTCGCCTCCCAGCCGCCGGAACTCAAGTCGATCAACACGATCCGGACCCTCGCGATCGACGCGATCGACCGGGCCAACTCCGGGCATCCCGGTGCCGTGATGGCGCTGGCCCCGGTCGCCTACAAGCTCTGGCAGGACTATCTTCGCTACGACCCGGCCGATCCGACCTGGCCGAACCGGGACCGGTTCATCCTCTCGGCCGGTCACGCCTCGATGCTGATCTACTCGCTGCTTCACCTGGCCCGGGTGAAGCGGATCGGTCCGGACGGCAAGCCGACCGGCGAACCCTCGGTCAGCCTTCAGGACATCGAGGACTTCCGCCAGCTCGGCTCCCCCACCGCCGGCCATCCCGAGTCACATCTGACCACCGGGGTCGAGACCACCACCGGCCCGCTCGGCCAGGGAATTGCGACCAGCGTCGGCATGGCGATCGCGGCGCTCTGGAAGGGCGCCAACTACGGCAGCGAGATCTTCGATTACGACGTGTACGCGATCTGCGGTGACGGCGATCTGATGGAAGGTGTCTCCCAGGAGGCGGCCTCCCTTGCCGGCCACCAGAAACTGAGCAACCTCTGCTGGATCTACGACTCGAACCGGATCACGATCGACGGTTCGACCGACATCACCTTCACCGAGGACGTCGAGGCCCGCTTCAAGGCCAACGAGTGGGCGGTCCATCACGTCCGGGACGCCAACGATCTCGACGAGATCGGAGCCGCCCTTGAGAAGTTCAAGGCCGAGACCGGTCGCCCGACGATGATCATCGTCCACAGTCACATCGGGTACGGCTCCCCGAACCGGGTCGATACCGCGGACGTGCACGGCAACCCGCTCGGTGCCGACGAGACGAAACTGGCCAAGGCCGCCTACGGCTGGCCGGAGGATTCCGAGTTCCTGGTGCCGGACGGGGTCTACGAGGATTTCGCGGCCGGAATCGGCCGACGCGGTGCCGAGGCCAGTGCCGCCTGGCGGGAGCGTCTGGCCGCCGCCTCCGGGGAGACCCGCAACTCGGTCGAGACGATGCTGTCCCGGGATCTGCCCGACGACTGGGATGCCGACATTCCGGTCTTCGAGGCCGGGGAACAGGTCGCGACCCGCAAGGCCGCCCAGAAGACCCTGCAGGCGATCGCCCCGAAGGTGCCGTGGCTGATCAGCGGCTCGGCCGATCTGACCGGCTCCGCCTCGAGCGGACTGAAAGAGGATGTTTCCGGTGTGTTCAGCCCGGACAACCGGGCCGGCAGCGGCATCCACATCGGGGTCCGCGAACACGAGTCGGCGGCGATGTCGAACGGCCTCGCGCTCAGCGGCCTGCGTCCGGTCTGGTCGACCTACCTGATCTTCACCGACTACGCCCGGCCGGCGATCCGGCTTTCCGCACTGATGGAGCAACCGGTGATTCACTGGCTGACCCATGACTCGATCGGTCTCGGCGAGGACGGCCCCACCCATCAGCCGGTCGAGCAGCTCATGTCCTTGCGGGCGATGCCGAACCTGGATGTGATCCGCCCGGCCGATGCCAACGAGGTGGCGGAAGCCTGGCGGGTGATCATGGCCCGTCGCGACGAACCGATCGCCCTGGTCCTGACCCGCCAGAACGTGCCGGTGATCGACCGCGCGAAGTACGCGCCCGCGTCTGGACTGGCCCGGGGCGGATACATCCTGGCCGACTCCGACGGCGAGCCGGAATTGATCCTGATCGCAACCGGCTCCGAGGTCGAGCTGGCGATCGAGGCGCATGAAGCCCTGGCCGCCGACGGGGTCCGCTCAAGGGTGGTCAGCCTGCCCTCGTGGAAGCTTTTCGAGGAGCAGGATGCCGGGTACCGTGAGTCCGTGCTGCCCGCTGCCGTCACCCGCCGAATCACGATCGAGGCCGGGGCGACGTTGGGCTGGGAGCGTTACGCCGGCAGTGAGGGCCGGATCATCGGGATGACCACCTTCGGCGCCTCCGCTCCGTTCAAGGACCTGAGAGAGCATTTCGGTTTCACCGCTGAGCGGGTCGTGGCCGAAGCGCGGGAGCTGCTCGGAGACTGACATGACGGCGCTGCGAGAGACCGCCGCCTGGGGGGATCTCGAACGGCACCACGCACAGATCGGCGAACGGCACCTGCGGGAGCTGTTCGCCGACGATCCCGGACGCGGCACCGGCCTGAGTACCGAGGCCGCCGGGCTTTACCTCGACTACTCGAAGAACCGGATCGATCGCGACACCCTCCCGCTGCTGGCCGCGTTGGCCCGGGAGCGCCGGGTCGAGCAGCTCCGTGACGCGATGTTCCGCGGTGAACGGATCAACGTCTCGGAAGACCGTTCCGCACTGCACGTGGCCCTGAGGATGCCGCGCCACCGTTCCCTGGTGGTCGACGGAACGGACGTTGTCAGGGAGGTGCACGGGGTGCTCGACCGGATGGCCTCATTCTCGGATGCGATCCGGTCCGGCGAGTGGACCGGCCACACCGGCAGACCGATCCGGAACGTGGTCAACATCGGGATCGGCGGCTCGGATCTCGGCCCGGTGATGGCCTGCGAGGCGCTGAAGCCGTACTCGCAGCGCGATCTCACTCTCCGTTTCGTCTCCAATATCGACGGGGCTGATTTTCTCGAGAGGACCCGGGATCTCGATCCCGCGGAGACGCTCTTCATCGTCTCCTCGAAAACGTTCACGACCCTGGAGACGATGACCAATGCCCACACCGCCCGAAGCTGGCTGCTCGATGGACTGGGCGGGGATGAGTCGGCGGTCGCTCGTCACTTCGTGGCGGTTTCAACCAACGGCGAAGGAGTGAGCGGGTTCGGAATCGATCCGGCGAACATGTTCGGTTTCTGGGACTGGGTCGGCGGCCGCTACTCGATGGACTCGGCGATCGGCCTTTCGACCATGCTGGCGATCGGACCGGACCGCTTCGCCAATCTGCTGGACGGATTCCACCGGATGGACGAGCACTTCCTGACAGCCCGCCTGGAAGAAAACCTGCCCGCGATCCACGGTCTGCTGGCCGTCTGGTACCGGAACTTCTTCGGCGCCCAGACCCATGCGGTCCTCCCGTACAGCCAGTACCTGAACCGCTTTCCCGCCTATCTGCAGCAGTTGACGATGGAGTCCAACGGCAAGCGGGTCACCGCCGAAGGCGTCCCGGTCGAGTACGCCACCGGGCCGGTCTTCTGGGGCGAGCCCGGAACCAACGGCCAGCACTCCTTCTACCAGCTGCTTCATCAGGGCACGGAAATGATTCCGGCCGACTTCATCGGTTTCATCCGGCCGGTCGAACCGCTCGGGGAACATCACGACCTGCTCAGCGCCAATGTGTTCGCCCAGACCCGGGCGCTGGCCTTCGGCAGGACCGCAGGAGAACTCGAGGCCGAGAGCGTTGATCCGGTGCTGATTCCCCATCGCACCTTTCCCGGCAACCGGCCGACCACCACGATCATGGCGGAGCGGCTGACTCCGGAAACCCTGGGGTCCCTGGTCGCCCTCTACGAGCATTCGACCTTCATCCAGGGGGCGATCTGGGGGATCGACTCGTTCGACCAGTGGGGGGTCGAGCTCGGCAAGGCCCTCGCCCGGGAGATCGCCCCCGATCTCACCGCGGAAGCATCACCCGAACCCGGGCGGGACAGTTCCACCGACAACCTGGTCCGCCGGTACCGGTCGGGGAACGGTCGGGATTGAACCGGGTCCCGCCACCCGACGCCCCGATCGGGGCGGTGATCTTCGACATCGACGGCACCCTGATCACCACCGGCGGGGCGGGCGGCGTCGCCTGGCGGAAGGCCTTCGAGGAAGTTCACGGGGTGCCGGTCGATATCGCCAGGGTCACCGAGTCCGGCATGGTCGATCACGAGGTGGCGACCGTCGCCCTGGCGACCGTGCTGGACCGCCAGCCCAGCGAGCGCGAGGTGGCGGAGGTCACCGGCCCCTACCTGGAGCACCTGCCCGATGCGGTAGCCAGGTCCGAGGGATACCGGGTGAAACCCGGAATTGTCGATCTGCTGGAACGACTGGCGGCCGCGGGGTATCCGCTGGGGATCACCAGCGGCAACATTGAGCCGGCCGCGAAGATCAAGCTGGAGCGTGGGGATCTGAACCGGTTCTTCACCTTCGGCGGCTACGGTTCCGACTCGACCGACCGGACCGAGCTCACTCGTCGTGCCATTGAACGTGGCACTGTGGTCGCGGGCGAGGTGAACCGTCCGGGACGAGGCCCCGGCCTGCTCACCGCCGCCGAGTTCATCGCGGTCGGCGACACTCCCAGAGACGTCACCGCGGCTCACGGCGCCGGGATTCGGGTGGTCGCCGTCGCGACGGGACTCTTCGACCGGGAAACTCTGGGGGCCTCCGACCCCGAGTGGAACCTGCAGACGGTCGAGTCCGGCTTCCCGGTCTGATCCGTCTCCGGGCGTTCAACGGTGGATGCGGACCGCTGTACCCAGTGAAACCCGGACTATCTGACGGATCCGCTTGTTGTTCATCCGCACGCAGCCGTGGGATCGGGCCGAACCGAGCGGGTCGTAGAGACTGGCCCCGTCCCGTCCGTGAAGCGCGACCAGGCCCGGACCGCCGTCAAAGCGTCGGAGCTTGTCCGAGTGTGCGGTCAGCGGCACCGCCCACGGACCGATGAACCCGTTCGGGTCGGCCTGCCGGACCCGGTCGTAGGTCGCGAACAGCCCGAGCGGAGTCGGGGTGCTCCGTTTGCCCACGACCACCTTGAACGAGGCCCGACGCCGTCCCCTGAGACCGAAGACGGTAAGCCTCCTCCGCGAACGGTCGATCACGATGTACCTTGGGGAGTGCCTCAGCGTGACCCGGTCGCGGGGAATCCAGCCCTTGGATCCGTTCGGCCTGATCGGCAGTCGCACCTTCAGCCACTGCCGGCCCTTGCGGCGTCGGGAACCCAGCACCATCAGCCACTGGGTCCCTCCCGACCAGCGCGTGAACGCCCGGGCGACCCACTTCACCCGTCGACCGGCCGGTCGGCGCCTTACCGCGGTCCGGATCAGAACTCTCGCCGTGTAGGTGCCGGTTCGCCGGCCCGGCCGTGGCACCCTGGCTCCGGGCAGGCGGGAGAGATGGATCCCTCGGTCGGTCCCGGCACCAACCGTGTCGGGCACCGAAATCGCCGGGGCGGGTGCCGGCACAAACCGGGGGTCGGTCGGCGACGGCTGCCCCGGCTCCGGCGCAATCGAGGCGGCTGCCGCACCGCACCAGATGAGAGCGACAAGCCCGGCGAGGAGGAATGCCCGGGACAGGCGGCCCATGATGCTCCGCTCGGCCTAACCGGCACCGGTGACCGGCTACCCGGTCACCGGGGTGTGACGGACCCGGCGTGCCCTGACCGGCGGGCGCTTGACCCGCACGGTCCAGCGAGCCTCGAGGTTCCGGAGGGTGACCACGTTCCTCAGCCGCTCGCCGGCACCGGCATTGTCCGCAACCCTCGCCACGTAGTGGAACCTGGTCCACTTCTTCGAGCCCTCAAGCCGCGGAATGTTCCAGCAGAGAAGCCCGTCGGAGAACTTTCCGGTGCCGGGGTTGGTGACCGTCATGTGATCCGGGATCCGGTCACAGACGTCGAGATCGGTTGCCACCGAGTGCAGCTTGGTGTTCCGGACCAGGATCGTGTACCTGACCTTCTGACCCGGCAGCGCGACCCGCAGGTTTGCCTTCTTCCTCAGCTGGAGGTGCGGCTGGAAACAACCGGTCGTGGCGCTGTCACGGTCGCCGGGCGCGTTTTCGGCGGTTCCGGTGGCCACGTTCCTGATCGGCTCACAGACCGTGTTGTTCATCCTGGCGTGGATCTTCACGGTCACCGATTCACCGGCGGCAAGGTCACCAATCTCGCAGTGGAGCCTGGGCCCGCCCTCGGCGCCGGCCCGCCGCACCTTGCCCGGCTTCCTTGCGCGGCTGGGGTTGGCACCCTGAATGTCGCAGTTGGCGCCCTTGGTCTCGGACCCGATCCGCCACGGACCGGCGAGGGTGCTGAGCGGATCATCGAGGACCACACCGCGGGCGGTGCCCGGACCCTGATTGCTCACCTTGATCGCGAACGACACGTCGTCACCGATCCCGGTACGCCCGCCATCGGTCTTGTTGACCACGATCTTCGGCTTCTGACACTCGACACTGGCGCTGTCGGCCGCATCCGGGGCGTTCCCGGACTTGGCGGTCGCGGTGTTGTCGTAGGTGGCACAGTTCTCGTAATCGGTCGGTGCCTTGATCGTCACCGGGACCTTTGCGCCCGCCACCAGATCACCGAATTCACAGGTGAGTTTGCCTTCCGACAGCTCACACGGGCTGCCATCAGGCTGCGACGAAATGGTCCAGGCGCCCGCCACCCCGCTCGGGACGGAATCGCTTAGGGTGACGTTCCTCGCGACGCCCGGACCACCGTTGGCCACCTCAATGGTGAACACAACTTCGTCGCCGGCATTGACGGTACCGTTGCCGTTTTTCACGACCGTGAGATTCGGTCGTTCACACTCGATGCTGGCCGAATCGGAGGCGTCGTGGGCGTTCTCGCCACTTGCCACCGCGGTGTTGTCCAGCTTCGAGCAATTTTCAAAGTTGGTCGGGGCGCTCACCGTCACCGAACGCGGTCCGTCTTCCTTGGTCAGATCCCCGAAGTTGCAGGTCAGGGTGTTGCCCACGATCTGGCAGGGAGGCTCTCCCTCGGACCCTGGCTGATCGGTGATCGTCCAGGGGCCGGACACGCCACCGGTCGGCAGCGGATCCGAAAGGGTCACATCCTTGGCCGTACCGTCTCCGGTGTTCGACGTGACGATCGTGAAGACCGCGTCGTCACCGGCGTTGATCGTACCCTCAACCGCTGTCTTCAGGGTCGCCAGAGCGGGCTTCCTGCAGGTCACCATTGCCTCACCGGTTGCTTCCGGGGCGTTGGTGGCCTTCGCGGTCGCCTCGTTGTCGTACAGGGTGCAATTGTCCCGGTCGGTCGGAGCCTTGACCGTCACCGAGAAGGTTGCTTCGACGCCGAGATCTCCGAGATTCGGGCATGAGAGGGTCTGCTGTTCGCCGGGATCCCCGACGATCGTGCAGGGTCCGTCCACCGGCGAGGTGATCACCCAGGATCCGGACACCCCGGTCGGGAGTGGGTCAGTCAGGCTGACGCCCTTGGCGGTGCCGGGCCCGGAGTTCGAAACCTCGATCGTGAACTCGACATCCTCGCCGGCGTTGATCGTGTCGCTGGGAGTTGTCTTGAGTACGCTCAGGTTCGGCTTCTGGCAGTAGATCGTGGCATCGTCGGAGGCTTCCGGAGCGTTGGTCGACTTGACGTGAGCCCAGTTGAGCAGCTCGGAGCAGTGATCGAAATCGGTCGGTGCGCTCACCGTCACCGACCGGGGACCATCCTGCTTGGTCAGATCCCCAAAGTCACACTTGAGGGTGTATCCGGTATTCGCGTCCCCGGTGATCTCGCAGGGGTCGCCCGCCGGTTGATCGGTGATCGTCCAGGGCCCGGACACGTCGGTGGGCAGCGGATCGTCCAGGGTCACACCCGTGGCCGTGCCGTCGCCCGTGTTCTCGGTTACGATCGTGAAGACGGCGTTATCGCCCGCATCGATCGTTCCGGTCACTGCGGTCTTCAACACACCCAGGTTGGGCGGCACGCAGGTGATCTTCCCGCCATCGGATGTTTCCGGGGCGTTCGTCGCGGAAGCCTTCGCCGCCGGATTGTCGTAGGTACCACACTTCTCAAACGTGGTGGTGGTCTTCACCTTCAACGTCGTGGTCTGACCCGCCCCCAAATTCGGAACACCGGTGCAGGTCAACAAATTCGAACCATTCACCGAACACGTCCCACCACCCGTCGGCTGCTGCGAAACAGTCCACGGCGTGGCACCCGGCGCCGGCAACTGATCCGAAATCACCGGGTTCAGGGCTGTAACCGAACCCTCATTCTTCACCTGGATCGTGAACTCCGCATCACCACCAGGAGAAACCACACCCGCATCCGGCGTCTTCGTCACCTTCAGGGTGGTGTTCTGGGAGTTGGTGTAGGTGCAGTAGACGGAGTCACCCCGGTTCACCTGGAGACTGAAGTTCAGCCCGGTCTGGGTTCCGTTGACGATCGTTCCGTTGTCGTAGTCACCGTTGCGGCAGACCACGCTGTCAAGGTTGAAGGTGCCCGCGGCCAGAGGCTGCCCGTTTGCGTTCTCGTTCACCTGAACGGTGGTCGGGGTCATCGGCAGCTTGGTGAAGAATGCTCCGGTCTGAACCACCGGAGGACTGCCGCTCGCATGGGTGGCGTTGTTGCCATCGAGGTAGGTGGGAGCGGGAGCACCAGGACGGGGGTCGACCGCGGTGTATTTCCAGTTTGGCTGGTTTGTTGCGTCGCCCTGGAGGCGCTTGCGGACGTACACCCGGGCGCCGCACTGTTTCGCCGCCAGTTCCCGCAGGAAGGACTTGAGCTGATCGAGACTCGGCACCGCGTAGTCGCCGTCAACGCCCTGGGTCGGACCGGAGACCGCCTTCAGGTTTGCCGCGGTCGGAGGGGTGCCGCCGGGGTTGGAAACCCCGATTGCGAGGATCCTGGAATTGAACCCGGCCCTCGCGCTGCGGGCCTTGATCGAGTTGGCCGAAGCCATGCCAGCGGTCAGATCGAACATCTGGGTTGAACCGCCGGTGCCGGGGACCACTGTCTGGTTCACGGTCGGGTTGCCATCGGTGATGAACACGACCAGATCGGGCTTGTCGGTACGGCCGGCGGCGCCACCTTTGGGGTCAAATCCTGCGGCGATGGAGGCGTCTTTAAGCGCGATGTCCCAGTTCGTCCCCCCGGCCGGGTTGGCGTACACATCATCGATGGTGTCTTTCAATTGCTGGGAGGTGACCGGGTTGCCGGTTTCCAGGTCAACCGGGGCATGGTAGAAATCGCTGTCCCCCTGGCCTCCACCGGTGTACGAGTTGAGGGCGAAGTTTCCTTGATAGTTGCTGCTGAAGCTGGTGATGGCGATCTGGGTCGGCGTCCCGTCGAGCTGGGTTACGAACTCCTTGGCGGCTGCCGCGTATGCCGCCGGGTCACCGTCCTGTTCGATCGAACCGGAACGGTCGAGGACCAGCAGGATGTTGAGGCCGCAGACGTTCGGCAGGTCGCTGTTGTCACGAGCGTTGATGAACGGGGAGCCGTTGTTGGTCACGGACGGCCCCTGGCTCGGAGTCCAATCGTCAGGATCCTTGTCCGAGTTCGAGTGGGGGTAGGCGTAGGTGGTCTGGCCGTCCCGCACCTGTACCCGGGCAACGTACTGCTGCGGTGGACTCGAACCAAAGGAGAGTTCTTTTTGGGCTCCGAGGTCCCTGAATCCGAGGCCGGCGTCCTTCTCCCTCACGTAGTAGACCGTCCCGCTTCCGGAAGTGGCACCGGGAACCGACGCGCTGGCCTGACCGTTGACCCCGGTCCGGCTCGGGAAGGCGGTCCAGACTGTGGCGAGAAGGGTCGGGTCCCCGGTTGTCCACTCGAAAAGGGCACCGTCGTTTGCGTTGGCCGATCCGACGGGGTCTGCATAGGTGGTCGCGCCGGAAACAGCGGTCGAGGCGCTCCTGTCACCCCCCTTGGTCGCGATGATGGTCCCGTTGGCGCTGGCAGAAGACACACCCCAGGCGCTGAAAGCGATCAGGAGCAGGGCAAGGGCCAGGATTCCCGTGGCCGGTCTGCCGAGAAGCCTTACCGGTTGATGCGATTCCGTCGAATTCATCGTTACTGCCTCCTTCGTCCGGCGTGGTGCCGGTCCGATCTGACCCGCCCGATTCCGAAGCGGGGGATCCGGTCCAGTCAACTCCCGACCGGGTCCGCAGCCATCAAAGGTGGAAGGAGTTCAGCCCACAAGCGATTTCTGCCCGGAGGAATAGGGATCGGCCGGCAATTACCACCTTGGAGGTACTTCTTTCGACCTAATTCACTCCCGAAAGCAACCTCGGCACCGAAACGGCCCGGATGCACAGACTCCGCGCCGGAGTCGGTCAAGCCCTGTGGCCGGTGCGCAGCAAGCCCCAAGCCGGGCGGGAATGCTCAGCCGTCGGCCAGCAGCAGGGAAAGATGGACCCGGGAGTGAATCCCGAGTTTGGAGTAGATGCTCCGGACGTGGCACTTCACGGTGCCCACGGTGATGTGGAGGGTCTCGGCGATCTCCTCGTTCCGTTTCCCGGAGGCGACCATCCGGGCGATCTCCATCTCCCGGCGGGTCAGGACCAGCCCTGCCGAATCGGTCGACCTCTGGCTCGGTGAGCCGGTGGAAAGGCGCCTGTCTCGTTCCGCATCGATCACGCTCGCGAGAGACTGGGAGATCAGCGGCGCCCAGTGCCGCAGGAAGCCTTTCTCCCGCTCGGTGAACTCGCTCTGGCCGGACATTCTCAGCAGACTGATCACACAGGTTGCGCCGGGGTCGACCGGTCGGAGGATGAGCGAGATGATCGACTCGAGACCCCACGCCGGCATGAGCCGGTTCGCGAAGTCACTCTCCGAGAAGCCGAGGTCACGGTCGAGAGCAGCCCGGTCCATGACCAGGGACTGGCCGGCACCGCCGGGCAGTTCCGCAGTCGGCTCATCAGCCTCGATCGAGGCCACGCAGTCCCGCTCGAGCGCAGCCGGGTCCGGGGTCAGAATCGAGTCCACCTTGATCTCGGCCAGGGAGCAGGGCTGGCCGTCCCTGGCCAGCAGAAAGAGCGCCATCGGGGCGGCGACCATGCTGCCGGCGAACTCCAGCGCCAGCCCGCCGAGGCGGGCGACGGGATCGCGGGCACGGATTGCATCACGGTGATTCAGCGGGAACAACGCAGGACCGGCCCCCGGTGGCCGTTCCGGCCGGATATCAGGCTTTCTCGAATTGACCCGTTCCGCCATGCCGTCCTGAATTTTTTCGACGCCGGCGGCCCTGGCCCGTCGGGCGATGATTTCGTGAAGCGAAGTCGGAATCGGTCTGATCACCGACTACGTATTTCTCCACACTACTTCTCAGTAGATTTCCGCAGACATCTTAACAGAAACTAAACTGTTCACCGAACGGTTCGCGGCTGTTCACCGAACCGGGCACGGTGATCGGACCGTGAGGGTGCCGGTCATCGACGAATACGAACCGCGATCCCGAGCGGGAGTGCCACGAGCTGACGGATCCGCTTGTTGTTCATACGGACGCAGCCGTGGGATCGGGCCGAACCGAGCGGGTCGTACAGGCTGGCCCCGTCGCGGCCGTGGAAGGCGATCAGGCCCGGGCCACCGTCGTACCGCTTCAGCCTCTCGGAGTGAGCGGTGAGCGGCATCGCCCAGGGTCCGATGAAGCCGTCCGGGTTCCGCTGTCGCACCCGGTCGTAGGTCGCGAACAGGCCGAGCGGGGTCGGGGTGCTCCGTTTGCCCACGACAACCCGCCAGCGTGCCCTGCGCCAACCGTTCCGGAAAACGGTGAGTCTGCGCCGGGAGCGATCCAGCACCAGGTAGTACGGTGAGCGCCGGAGCGCCACCCGGTCCCGCGGCAGCCATCCCGCCCTGCCGTTGGGACGGCCCGGAAGCCGGACCTTCAGCCACTGTCGGCGATCCGCGACCCGCGATCCGAGCACCATCAACTTCTGGCTGCCACCGGACCACTTCGCCCAGCCCCGCGCCACCCAGATGCGTCGGCCACCGGGTCGGCTGCGAACGGTGGTGCGAACCACGATCCGGGCAGTCCAGGTTCCGCGCTGGCGGCTCGGTGGCCGGACTCTGGTCGGCTGGATGGCAGAAATCCCGGTGGCTCGTCTGGTTTTCGAATCGAGCCGCTGCGGCACCGGTCGAGCAGGTCCCGCTGCAGGAGTGAACTCCGGGTCAGGCGAGACCGCCGGTGAGCCACCCGCGGCAGCCGGAAGCGAGCCGGCCACAGCGACCAGCCCTCCAACCAGCAGAGTCCGCAAACGGCGTCTCATCGATCCCCGGGCCGGACCCTACCCGGTCACCGGGGTCTTGCGCCCGGGCCTCCGCTTCTTCGCTGCCTTGATCTTCACGACTGCATGAGCCTCAAGGTTCCCGACGCGGGCACCGTCCCTGGTCCGTTTTCCGTTCGGAGCGTTCAGGTCGACCCGGGTCGTGTAGTGGAACCTGATCCAGGGCGCTTTGCCCCGAAGTCGCCTGACGTTCCAGCAGATTCGTCCCCGGCTGAGCCGGCCGCCCCCCCGGTTTGTCACGACCATCCGTGGGGCGATCCGGTCACATACCCGCAGATTCTTCGCCACCGAGCCCTTCCTGCGATTGCGAACCGACACCGTCCATCGCACCCGCTGTCCCGGGCGGGCAACCGCACGGTTGGCTTTCACCCGGAGCTGCAGCTTCGGGGTCGGCTTCCGGCGTGGTTTCGTGACCGGTTTCTCGCCCGGGTTCGGCGCTGACCGCTGGCAGACCACCTGGGCAGTAGCCCGCAGCTCCTCGACGTCGATCGCCGACACGGCCGCGGTACTCAGGTAGGTGCCGCAGTCCTGCTCGGAGGTCGGGGCCCTGACGGTGACGCTGCGGAACTCACCCGGGCCCAGGTTCCCGTAGCTGCAAGTGAGGACTCCGCTCACGATCTGGCAGAAGCCGTCTCCCGCCTGGGTGCCGGTTGCGATCTGCCACGGTCCGGCAGTCCCGTCCGGCAGTGGGTTGGTAAGGACCGGGCTCTTCACCCCGATGTCGCCGGGGTTCGAGGTCACGACCGTGAAGGAAACAGGCTCGCCGGGGTTGATCACGGGGTCTTGTGCGGTGTTGGTCAGTGCCAGGATGGGTGGCAGCTGCTGCCGGCAGGTGACGGTGGCTTCAGCCGTCGCGGCCGGTAGCGGGTCGCGCACCTCCTGGCTCTGGTAGACCTCGGCCGTGTTGTGGTAGGTGGAGCAGTGGTCCACGCTGGTCGGCGCCCGGACCGTCACCACGAACGATTCGCCGGGAGCGAGATCTCCCAGCGGTCCGCAGCTGAGCTGGAGCTCTTCCCCCTCTGATTCGTAGATACCGCAGATCGGATTCCCTTCCCCATCCTCAGGTCCGTTGACGATCTCCCAGGGTGCAGCGGTGTCACCGGGCAGTTCGTCGATGAGATAGAGCGACGCCCAGATCGTCCCCGGATCGGGATCCTCACCGGACGGTGGAGTCGTGTTGGTGAAGGTCATCGTGAAGGTGACATCCTGGCCGGCCACCACAGTCTCGCTGCCCGGGATCTTGGTCAGTTCGATCTCGGGACCATCGCAGTTGACCGTCGCCCCGTCGGTCAGCTCGACGGTTCCGGAGCCGTCGGTGGCGGTGACCGAAGCCTGGTTCGAATAGGTCGAGCAGCGCCCGATCCCGGTCCACGCCCAGATGTTGACCATGACCGCTTCGCCGGCCGGGACCTGATCGAACTGGCAGGACAGGGACTGGGCACCACCCTCGCCGGTGATCTCGCACTCCTGGGGATCGGCATAGTCGTTCGGACTCCAGTCGACCTGCCAGTTAAGCTCGGCACCTCCCGGCAACGGATCACTGATCATGATGTCGGCCGGCATGGAGCCGTTGTTTGTGGCCGAGATCGTGAACTCGGCCCGATCGCCGGCGTAGATCTCGAGGACCTCCGCGGAGCCGTCGCCGTAGCCGGCGACCTTGCTCAGGCTGACGTCGGGTGCGGCCGAAGCCTGCTCCGGCAGGGCCCCCAACATCCCCAGCAGCAACAGCAGCAGGACGAAGCCAGCTGCGCCGGAGAGAAGCGGCCTGCCGCCGCCGGCCGACTGCCTCAATGCACGCATATTCAAGAAGTTCTCCTCTGGACTGAGTTCTGGACTGTGACCGCACTCTAGCCCCGGAAGGGGGTCCCCGCACGGAGCCGTCTGATTAACCGGATCCCGCGACTCACTGTTCGCTGGCCGAGGGTGCTGTCGGGAGCAGCCTAACGCAGGGGCCGTTTGGCCCAACTCCGGGATTGCTCCCGCCGGACCTGGATCACCCCCCGGGGCCCGGACGGCTCCCGGGAGGGTCCTTGGCCCCGCCTAGAGCCCGGCGGCGTCCTTCAGCTGCTCGGCCCGGTCGGTGCGCTCCCAGGTGAAGTTCTCGTTGTTGCGCCCGAAATGCCCGTAGGCGGAGGTGTCCCTGTAGATCGGCCGGTGCAGATCGAGGTACTGGCGGAACGCACCGGGACGCAGATCGAAGTTGTCTGCGACCAGCTGGGAGATCTCCCAGTCGCTCTTGCGGCCGGTGCCGAAGGTCTCGGCCATGATCGAAACCGGCCGGGCCACGCCGATCGCGTAGGCGACCTGAACCTCGCAACGGTCGGCCAGACCGGCGGCGACCACGTTCTTCGCGGCATACCGGGCGGCGTAAGCGGCGGAACGGTCCACCTTCGAGGGGTCCTTGCCGGAGAAAGCACCACCACCATGGCGGGCGGCGCCACCGTAGGTGTCGACGATGATCTTGCGGCCGGTAAGGCCGGCATCACCGACCGGACCGCCGATCACGAAGATCCCGGTCGGATTGATCAGCAGATCCTCGTAGAGCGAGTTTTCGTCGAGCAGTTCGCCGTAACCGTCACGCAGAACCGGCAGGATCACGTTCTCCCAGAGATCGGGCCGGATCGTCTTCTCGTTGTCGACATCCGGGTCGTGCTGGGTCGAGATCAGGACCCGGTCGATCGAGATCGGCTTGCCGTCCGCGTACCGGATCGTGACCTGGGTCTTGCCGTCCGGACGCAGGTAGTCGAGGGTGTCGTTCTTGCGGACCAGGGTGAGACGTTCGGCCAGCCGGTGGGCGATCTGGGCCGGCATCGGCATCAGCGCCTCGGTTTCGTTGGTGGCGTAACCGAACATCATCCCCTGGTCGCCGGCCCCGTCGAGGTCGAACTGGTCGGTGGAGCCACCAACCCGGGTCTCGATTCCGGAGTCCACACCCTGGGCGATGTCGGGTGACTGCTTGTCAATCGCGGAGATAACGGCGATGTGATTGCCGTCGTAGCCCAGTTCACCCCGGTCGTAGCCGATCTCGCAGACCGCCTCCCGGACCAGGTCAGCCACGTCGATCCGGGCTTCGGTCCGGATCTCCCCGGAAACGACCGCCATGCCGGTGTTGACCAGGGTCTCGCATGCCACCCGTGACTGCGGGTCCTGCTCGAGACAGGCATCAAGGACGGTGTCGGAGATCCGGTCGGCGATCTTGTCCGGGTGCCCCTCGGTCACGGACTCCGAGGTGAAGAGGTGCTCACCCTCGGCGAGCTTCAGCGAGTGGGTCATTCGGTTCTGGTTCTCCTTGCGCTTCGTGGCCTTCGTCGCGGCACGGCGAAGCCTGATCGGGCGAAATCTGATCAGAAAGCCTAGTAATTTCCGGGCGTTCCGCGCTTGGCCCTTCGCTCGGGCACCGAACAACCAACCACCCCTGGCCGCATCGAAGCCGAGAGGACGGTCGCGATCGGAAGCAGAGTCCTACTCGGCGGAGCGGTTCCGCCGGGCGACATAGTCGATCACCAGCGGGATCCCCTCAAGCCCCCAGGTTTCCCGGAGCCGGTTCTCGAGGTGGTATGCCCAGTCACGGGTGATCAGGCGGCGATCGTTCACCTGGATCGAGAAGCGGGGAGGCGAGACCTCGATCTGGGCCCCGTAGAGCAGCTTCAGCCTTCGTCCCCGTCTGGCCGGCGGTGGCGTCGTTGCCACCACCTCGCTGAGAAAACGGTTCAGGGCCGGGGTCGGGATCCTTCGGGTTGCCCGCTCGGCCAGGCCGAGTGCCCGGGAGACCAACCCGGCGACGTTGCGCCCGGTCAGGGCCGACGCGGTCACCACCTCGGGACGGAGGCGGAGCTTGCGGGCCACCCGGGCCCGGGTGTCGTCGATGTCGGTCTCGGTCAGATCCCACTTGTTCATCACCAGAAGCGTCGCGCAGCCGGCCCGCATCGCCGCCTCGCCCACCTTCAGGTCCTCCGACCGGACCCCTTCGGTCGCGTCACAGACGACGATCGCCACGTCGGCCCGTTCGATCGCCCGCTCGGAGCGGAGCTGGGCGTAGTGGTCGACCGTCCCGGCCACCTTCGAGCGGCGGCGGAGACCGGCCGTGTCGACCAGGGTGACCGCCTGGCCGTCGATCTCGATCTCGGTATCGATCGCATCCCGGGTGGTTCCGGCGATCTCGGAGACGATCACCCGGTCGTCATCGAGGATCCGGTTCACCAGCGAAGACTTGCCGACGTTGGGCCGGCCGATCAGGGCGATCCGGACCGACTCCGGTCCCGCCTCCCGGTCGGGGCTTTCCCCAAGCGCCTCGACCATCCGGTCGAGCAGGTCACCGGTCCCGAGCCCGTGGGTGGCCGAGACCGCGTTCGGTTCACCAAGCCTCAGGGCGTGGAACTCGGCCGCCCCCCAGACGTCGTCCGGGCGATCAGACTTGTTCACGGCGAGGATCACCGGGACCGGGGAGTCCTGGAGGCTCCGGGCCATCTCCTCGTCACCGGGCCGCAGCCCGGCCTGGCCGTCCACGACCAGAACCACGGCATCCGCCTCTCCCATGCCGAGTCTGGCCTGGCGACGGATGTCGGCCGCCAGTTCCGATTCGTCCTCGAGGTCGATCCCCCCGGTGTCGAGCAGATCAAACTCCCGGCCGTTCCATTCACAGCGGATCCGTTTGCGGTCCCTGGTCACCCCGGCCTCGGAGTGAACCACCGCCTCGCGGCCGCCGGCCAGCCGATTGACCAGGGTGGACTTGCCGACGTTGGGAAAGCCGACCACGGCAACGGTCGGGACCCGCCGGCCCCGGGCACCCTCCGGCACGACGGCTTCCATCAGGCCAGACCCCGGTCACGGGCGAGCGCGGCAATCCGGGCGACCACCTCGTCAGCGGTCAGCTCGCTGCTGTCGAGTTCGACCGCGTCGTCGGCAGCCCGCAGGGCGCCGTGCTCCCGTTCCCGGTCGCTGCGATCGCGTTCCTCCTGGGCGGCGAGCACCTCGTTCACGTTTCCCCCGGTCTGGCCGACTCGCCGCCTCGCCCGTTCCTCCGGCGAGGCATCGAGAAAGATCTTGAGCGGTGATTCGGGCGCGACCACGGTCCCGATGTCCCGCCCCTCGGCGACGAAGTTTCCGGACTCGATCAGCCGCCGCTGGCCTGCCACCATCGCCTGCCGCACCCCTGGATGGACGGCAACCTGCGAGGCCGCCTCGGTTACCTCCGGGCTGCGGATCTCGTCGCTGACGTCCACCCCGTCGATCAGCACCGCTTCGCCCTCAAAGGAGATCTCGATCGACTCCGAGGTCGAGGTCGCCTCACCGGATGCGGTCGGGTCGGCTCCCCACTCGAGGCAGGTCAGGGCCACACAGCGGTACATCGCCCCGGAATCGAGGAATGTGAAGCCGAGTTCCGCCGCGACCCCACGGGCCACGGTGGACTTGCCGGCCCCGGCCGGGCCGTCGATCGCTATGACCATGATCTGCTGCTCCTGAGGAAACGCACGGCGTCACGATGACAGGTTGAGGTCGATCCGGGCGGGGAACCGTACCGGTGCCCGACCCGAATACGATCCCCGAATGCGAGTCCAGACCCCGGGGCGGGGACCGCTATTTCCGGACCGTGGCCCGTTGGGAGCACGGATCAAGCGGCGGTTGATCGGGGCGAGCGCCGAGATCTTCGGGTTCGTCCTGCTGACCGTGCTCTCGCCGCTCTTGATGCTGGCCGCGGCCACGGTCGATCTGGTCCTCTGGACCCGGCGGCGGAAGCCCTGGGTCGGGGTGCGGATGGTGCCGGCGATCTGGTGGTTCCTGTTCGGAGAGATGAAGGCCGGCCTCAAGCTGATCTTCATCTACCTGTTCACCGGCGGTCCCTTCGGAACCGGATCGATCCGACGACGTCGCTGGGTGTACGCACTCCGGATCGCCTGGGCACGAAACCATCTCGGGGCGGTCAAGGTGCTGTTCGGCCTCCGGTTCGAGGTCGAAGGCGGGGAACACACCGCACCGGGCCCGTACATCCTGATGCTCCGTCACGCCAGCATCCTCGACAACCTGCTGGCCGACACCCTGATCGGCAAGCGACACGGGATCGGGGTCCGGTTCGTGATCAAGCAGGAGATCCAGGCCCTGACCCCGATCGACATCGGTGGTCGCTGGATCCCGACCGTGTTCGTCCGGCGCGGCTCGCTCGATCCGGATACCGAGATTGCGGCGGTCCGCTCCCTCACCCACGACATGAGCCCCGGCGAGATCGTCGCGATGTACCCCGAGGGAACCCGCCCCACCCCGGCCAAGCTCGCCCGGGCACAGGAGGTGATCGCGGAACGCCAGCCGGAAATCGCCCCGCTCGCCGCCCGGCTGAATCACCTGCTGCCGCCACGGCTGGGCGGGCCACTGGCCCTGCTGGACGAGGCTGCGGCCGGCACCGATGTCGTGTTCTGCGCCCACACAGGTTTCGACGGGCTGCGCTCGGTTGGCGACATCTGGAACGGGATCCTCGTTGGGCAGACCATCCGGGTGAAGTTCTGGCGGATTCCCGCCGACCGGATCCCGTCGGACGAGGAACACCGCACCGAGTGGCTTTACGACCGCTGGCAGGAGCTTGACGACTGGGTCGGGGAGAACCTCGCAGGCCGCCCGGACCGGATACCCGCCCCGGCCTGACCGGACGGTCAGGGGTTGACGAGCCCGGCCAGGTCCCGTTCGAATCCGGGGTAGCTGACCGCCGCCGCTTCCATCCCGTCGACGGTCACCCCGTCCCGGGCGAGGAGTCCGGCGATCGCCCCGAGCATGGCGATGCGGTGATCGCCGTGGGAGTCGATCCGGCCCCCGGTGAGCACGCCGGTACCGGTGATCCGCATGCCGTCGGCGGTCGCCTCGATCTCCGCGCCCAGACCGGCGAGGGCGTTGACCACGACCTCGATCCGGTCCGACTCCTTGTGGCGGAGATCCCCGGCATCGGCGATCACCGTCTCGCCCTCGGCGAAACAGGCGGCCAGTGCGACCAGCGGAAGCTCGTCGATCGCCAGTGGAATCTCGTCACCCTCAACCCGGGTCGCCTTGAGCCCGCGGTGCCGGACGGTGATCCGGCCGAGCGGCTCTCCGGCCCCGCCATTCAGGGACTCAACCTCGATCCCGGCCCCCATCCGTTCGAGGATCCGGACGATGCCGGTGCGGGTCGGGTTGATCCCGGTGCGGTCGAGCACCACTTCGGAGCCGGGAACCAGAGCCGCCGCCACCATGAAGAACGCCGCCGAGGAGATGTCGGCCGGGACCTCGACCCGCCCGAGGACGAGCCCGGACGAAGGCCACACCGTCACCTGTCCGTCGCCGCGTTCGATCCGGGCTCCGGCGGCCTCCAGCATCACCTCGGTGTGATCCCGGGTCGGGACCGGCTCGATCACCGTGGTCGGCCCGTCCGCCCCGAGGCCGGCCAGCAGCAGGCAGGACTTCACCTGGGCCGAGGCGACCGGCAGCTCGTACTCGATTCCCTTGAGCCTCCGGCCATCGATCCGGATCGGCGGGAACCGCTCACCGGTCAACTCGATCTCCGCCCCCATCCGGGCCAGCGGGATCGCGACCCGGTCGACCGGACGACGTCGGATCGACGCATCCCCATCCATCCGCCAGAGGCCGCCGTCGCATCCGGCCAGCCAGCCGGGGAGCAGCCGCATCAGGGTTCCGGCGTTACCGACGTCGATCCGACCAAGGCTCCGCGGGCCGGTGGGTCCCACCCCCTCGATCGTGAACCTGTCCGGCATGGTGTCGAGCGGTTCGGGGCTGACCATTGCCCCGAGGCCCGCCACCGCACTCAGGGTCGAACGGGTGTCATCGGAGTCGAGAAAGTTCGTGACCTCGGTGGGACCGTCACAGATCGCCCCGAGAATCGCCGCCCGGTGAGAGATCGATTTGTCGGCCGGCGGGACGATCCGCCCCCGGAGCGGCCCGACCGGTGAAAACCGGGCGCTCCGGCCGCGTCCGGCGCCGTTGCCGCTGCCGAGCTCACCCGGGGCCGGCTCGATCCCGGGGGAGTTCAACCGTCGTCCTCCAGACGAATCACGGAGTGGCCCAGACCGTCGATCACGGCCTCGGCCCGGGTCGCCTCCTCCCCGCCCGCGATCCAGAGCGAGATCGCCCCGGAACTCATGTCGGGCGCCGGGTCGAGTGACATGTCGGCGATGTTCACGCCCTCCCGGCTGAGCGCGATCGCCAGCTCGGCGAGCACCCCGGGCCGGTTGGGCACCAGAACCCGGAGCTGATGGGTGGCCAGGGTTCCCGCCTCGGCGGCGGAAAGGGCGGCGCGATCGGCGGCGGCAGCCGCCTGCCAGGCCCGGATCTGCTCCGGGTCACCGGACTCGATCACCTCCGCGGCAGCCTCCAGGCCACCGATCGTTTCCCGGATCGCTCCGGCCAGGGCCTCCCGGTTGCTGGTGTAGATCTCGGTCCAGATCGCCGGATTCGCTCCCGCCACCCGGGTCCCGTCCCTGAGGCTGGGGGCCAGAGCCCCGAGCCGTTCGGTACCGGAACGCCCCTGGGCGGCAAGCTGGTTGGCGAGAACGTGAGGCAGATGACTCGCCAGGGCGACCGCCTCGTCATGCTCGACCGCGTCGATCGCGACCGGGCGGGCCCCGAGGTCCTTGACCAGCCGCTGGAGCCGGTCGTAGAGCACTCCGGACGAGTTCTCGCTCGGGGTCAGGTACCAGCGTGCCCCCTCGTAAAGGTCGGCCCGGGCGTTCGCCACCCCGGCAGTCTCGGCCCCGGCGAGGGGATGGCCACCGATGAAGCGCTCGTCGCCGGCACAGGTCGCCACCAGTTCGCGTTTGGTCGAGCCGACGTCGGTGACCACGCAGTCCGGGCCCGATGCGGCCAGTGCCTCAAGGGCCATCTCCGGGAGTGCCCCGACTGCCGCACAGCAGAACACGATGTCGGCACCTTCGACCGCGGCCGGGATCGAGGTCTCGATCCAGTCGACCACCCCGAGCTCGACACACTCCGCCGCCCGCTCCGGGTTGCGAACGTAACCGGAGACCTCGCCCAGCCCCCGTTCCCGCACGGCCAGACCGATCGAGCCGCCGATCAGTCCGACCCCGAGGACGGCGACCTTCATCAGACCGAGATCGTCTTGCCGGTCACCGCGACCACCGCCTCCAGCCGGTCCACCAGACCGCCGAACTCGGAGGTCGGCACCTGCTGGGCGGCATCACAGATCGCCTTCTCCGGCTGGTTGTGCACCTCGATGATGATCCCGTCGGCGCCGGAGGCGGCTGCCGCCAGTGCCATCGGTTCGACCCAGTCACGGCGACCGGGAGCATGGCTCGGATCGACGATCACCGGCAGATGGGTCTGCTCCTTCAGCGCCGGGACGGCAAGCAGGTCGAGGGTGAACCGGTAGGCGGTTTCGTAGGTGCGGATCCCGCGCTCGCACAGCATCACGTCCTCGTTTCCTTCCTTCAGCACGTACTCGGAGGCCATCAGCAGCTCCTCGACCGTCGCCGAGAGTCCCCGCTTCAGCAGCACCGGCTTGCCGGAACGGCCGATCTCGGAGAGCAGAGCGTAGTTCTGCATGTTGCGGGCCCCGACCTGGATCACGTCGGCCACCTCAACCACGTCCTCGAGATCACGCAGATCGAGCAGTTCGGTCACGATCGGCAGGCCGGTCCGCTCCCGGGCTTCGGCCAGCAGGCGAAGCCCCTCCCGGCCCAGGCCCTGGAAGCTGTAAGGCGAGGTGCGGGGCTTGTAGGCACCACCCCGGAGCATGGTCACGCCGGCCGCGGCCACCTCGTCGGCCGAGGCCAGCATCTGGTCCCGGCTTTCGACCGTGCAGGGTCCTGCCATCAGGGCGAAGTTGGTGCCGCCGACCTTGCGCCCTCCGATCTCGAGAATCGAGTCGGCACCCTTGCGGAACTCCCGGGAAGCGAGCTTGTACGGTTTGGCTATCGGGACCAGGTGATCCACCCCGGGGGCACCTTCAAGCCCGAGTTCGGTGACCTTCTCCCGGTCCCCGATCGCCCCGATCAGGGTCAGGAGCTCACCCTTGGAAACGTGCGCGGAGCAGCCGACGCTTTCGACTCTCTCCACCACCTGGGCGATCTGATCCTCGGTCGCCCCTTCTTTCATCACGATCATCATGCTCTTGTCTGCCTTTCCGTTACTGCCAGGACTTTACTTTCCGGGTCCGAATCACAGTTCGATGTCCCGTTCCGCGGTTGCCGTCGCCCGCCACCGAAAGGGTGATCGGGGGTACCGCGTTAACCGATACGGCGCCCGGCGGTTGTGGAGTTGCCTTCGCGGGACAGCCCCGCGACACCGGACGGACGCCTAGACGGTTCGCCAATAGGGATAAAACGAAGCCGGCATGAGGCCGCGGCGGTCGCAACCTGTGACCGTTGAAGCAGAGGGGCGGCTGTTGATCTGCGGCTTCACTGGAACCCGGGTTGTATCAGGTGGGGGCTCCCGGCAAGGGTTCAGTCGGTCGAGGGGCGCGTGGCCGCGACTCGTCAAGCCGGGGTCCTGATGGTCACCGAGGGAGTTCCGAGCAGGCGTTTGGCTTCCCGGATTCCGCTGGACAACGCCCCGTCGGTGGTCGAGGGCCGGCCGTCGAGGTTGGTTGCCTCACCGGCAAACAGGATTCTTCCGGCGACCGGCCTGGAGAGCACGGCTCTCTCATCCCCGTTGCTCTTCATCACGGTGGCGCTGTAGGAGCCGAGGCTGTACCGGTCCACGCCCCAGCCGCTGACCTCGACTCCGGTCGGTGCCGGAATCTTCCCGTAGACCTCCCTCAGCACCGCCAGCGCCTCGCGACGGGCCGTCGCCGGCCCGGATCTGGCCAGGCGGAGCGCTTCCGCCCCGGCGTTCAGTGCGACCAGAACCGGCTTCCCCTTGATCTTCTGGAGGTCGAGAAACATAGGGAAGTGACTGGAGTCCCGTCGGTCGATGTGAAGCATGTGGGTCCGGCCTCCCTCCTGCCAGAAGGGTTCCCTGAAGCCGAGCGCCACCTTTTCGAAGTTGCCGAAACCGAGACTCCCGATCGCTGCCTGCTTTCTCCCCGGCAGTCCCGGAGTGAACCGGATCAGTCCCGCCTTGAGCACTCCGAGCGGAACCGTCACCAGGACGTGGGATCCCTCCAGCACCCGCTTCCGGCGCTTCCGGCCCCAGCCGGTCCAGGCCATCACCCGAACCCCGGATTCACCGGCCCAAACGCGTTCGACCCGGTGATCACGCTGGATCCGCGTTCCAGCGGCGAGCGCCTTGATCAGTTTCCTGTAACCGTGGGCCGGGAAATCTCCGAGTCCATCACCGCTGTAGGCGGGGTGGTTCGGGACGGGCAGGGCGATCCCGCCCCGTGGTTCGACGAGGGGCAGGTGCTGCCACGATTTTGCTCCCTCGAGTTCTGCGTAGAGCTGGATCAGGAAGCTGGTCCAGCGACGACGGCCGTCCTTCAGAGCCTGGTCATCCAGAAAGCGCCTGACCCCTTCGGGGAACCGTGCCCCGGCGCCGAGTTCTGCCGAGATGTCGCCCAGCCGAGCGTCGAACTCCTGTGCCTTGAGCAGGGCCAGGATCTTTTCACTGTCCCTGACCGGTCCGGTCCGGTCGTCGTGGAGCAGCACGGTCGGCGCGTCCGACTCGGGACTTGCCGGTATCAGCGGGACCCCGGCCTGAGCGGCGAGTGCTTTCATCGGGTTGCCATCCGGCTCATGAACCCAGGAGGCACCGAGATCAACCGGGGTTCCACCGACCCGTCTCGTGTCGATGCGGCCACCGATTCGATTTCGGGCTTCCAGCACCACGGTCGGGACCCCGGCGGAACGAAGCGCGTTGGCGGCTGCGAGGCCGGCAAATCCGGCCCCGATCACGATCACCTTCCGGGGTTCCCCCTTCAAGCCCCCGGGAATCCGATCGGATCCGTCGTCGTATCGGCCGCTGACCGGGGCCGCAGCCGGTCCGATCACAGATCCCGCCCCGAGGTCCGGCAGGCCGAGTGCGAGCGCGGCCGCACCGAGGCCCCCGTAGGCCAGGAGCTGCCGCCTCGTGACCGCTTCCGGATCCATGCGATACGACCTCCTGCTGACCTCTCCTGTTTCGCTCGCCAGCCAACGAACACCCTGCCCGGCCCCGCCGAATCAAACCGACGGGATCGTATCGCCCCGACGGGGCGACAGCTCAGGACTCGGTTCGGACTGCCGTGGAGAGTGCCGCGAGAAAACGGTCGTTCTGTGGGGGCGTGCCGTAGGAGACCCGCAGTCGTCCCGGGCCACCGAGCAGTTTTCCGGGGCGGACCACGATTCCGGCTGAGGCCAGCGCCGCGACCACTTGATCTTCAGCCTCCGCCCCGCTCTCACCAAGCGAGATCCAGGAGAAGTTTGCCTGGGACTGTGTGGTCGTGAGGCCGAGCTCGGCCACCCCGGCCTCGACCCGGACCCGTTCGATGATCGCCTGCTCGATCTGACGCTCGATCCGGTCGCCGTGGCGCAGCGCCTCGGTCGCCGCGGCCTGGGCGAGCGCGTTCACCGAAAATGGCTGGCGGACCGCGTCGACCGCGGACCGGAATTCCGGTGAGCAGAGCGCGTACCCGACCCGGAGTCCGGCCAGGGAGTGTGACTTCGAGAAGGTCCGGAGAATGACCAGGTTGGCGTGATCGGCGAGCAGATCGACCGAGTCCTCCGGGTCGTCGAACTGCTGGAACTCGATGTAGGCCTCGTCGAGGATCACGGTCACGTAGTCGGGCACCTGCTCGATGAAGGCCCGGATCTGCTCCAGGGGCAGGTAGGTGGCGGTCGGGTTGTTCGGATTGCAGACCAGGACCAGCTGGGTCGCGGCGGTGATCTCGGCCAGCATCGCGTCAAGATCGTGGACCTCACCCTCAGCCAGGGGGACCCGGATCTCACGTGCCCCGGTCATCGCGGCCAGGTTGGGGTACATCGAGAAAGCGGGCCAGGCGTACACGATCTCCGCCCCGGGTTCGAGCAGGGCCTCGGCGGCGGCGAGCAGGATTTCACAGGAGCCGTTGGCCACCGCGATTCGGGCGGGATCGGTCTCGTGCCGGTCGGCCAGGCTGCGGCGCAGGGCCGTGGCCTCGGGATCCGGATAGCGGTTCATCGAGGTGGCGGCGACCGAGATCGCTTCGACCACCTCCGGCAGCGGCGGGAACGGGGACTCGTTCGAGGCGAGTTGCAGCAGGTCCGAGTCGGCCACGTCCTCGGCCGAGTGCCCTTTTGGAACCCCCGGGGTGTAGCCGGGGATCGAGGCGAGTCGCGAACTGAAGCGGACCGTCACTGCGCGGCCTCCAGATCGGAGCGCAGCTTGCGGGTCTCGCCGAGGTAGACGTGGCGGGCCGGGCGGTCGGCCGGCAGGTAGGCGTGGAGCATCACCCTGATCACCGAAGGCATCGCGCCCGGCACCGGAATCTCCCGGGCACACATCAGGGGGACCTCGTTCAGCCCGATCCGGCGGGCGGCGGCGGCAGGGAACTCGGCGTCGAGGTCCTCGGTGGTGGTGAAAAGGGCGCTGATCATCCCGGCCGGCTGCAACCCGTTCACCCCGATCACCTCACGCATCAGGTGCTCGGTGGCACGGAGGATTCCGGCTGCGGTGTTCTCCTCAGCCTGGACCGCCCCCCGGATCGCCACGACTCTTTCCGCTTCACTCACGACCGGCATCTTGTCAAAGCCGGGCACCTCCCCGCGAGGCTGGCGGGTTCGCCCGCCATCGGCTACAGCCGGCTGGAACCCTTTACCGGGCGGCTTCGCGGAGGCGCTCGACCTCGGCATCACTCAGCAGGCGGCTCCGGCCACGACCGAGCCGGCCCAGCCGGAGTGGACCGAAGGAGATCCGTTCCAGTTCGGTCACCCGGTTCCCGATCGCTTCGGCCATGCGCCGGACCTGGCGGTTCCGACCCTCCCGCAGGGCGATCTCGAAGCTGCTCTCCCCGAGCCTGCGGACGCGGGCCGGAGCGGTCGGGCCGTCATCCAGCTTCACCCCTTGTTCGAGTCGCTTCAGCGCCTCGTCCGAGACCGGCTTTCCGGCCTTCACCCGGTAGGTCTTCTCCACCCCGTACCGCGGGTGGGTCAGTCGGTTGGCCAGCTCGCCGTCGTTCGAAAGCAGGATCAGGCCGGTCGAGTCGGCATCGAGTCGGCCGACCGGATAGAGCCGGGCTCCGGAACTGACCAGATCGACCACCGCGATCCGCTTTCCCGGCTCGTCGGCGGTTGAGATCACGTCGAGCGGCTTGTTCACGGCCCACACCTCCCGACCCTCCGGGACCGCCGGGCGGCCGTCAACCCGGACGTCATCCCCGATCTCGACCGGGAAGGCCGGATCGGTGACCTTACGTCCGGCGACCCGGACCCGGCCGGCAGCGATGATCGCCTCCGCCTTGCGACGTGAGGCCACCCCGGAATGTGCCAGATACTTGGCCAGGCGCATGGTGATCTGAGTAAACAGGCAAACGGGATCCGCCGCGGGCCGGGGTCGCGGCTCCGCGGCGGAATGCCGATCGGGTACTCAGCAGCGGACTACTCCGCCTTGGGAATCGGGTAGTAGCCGGAGAATCGGTAGTGGCCGCCCGAACCCGGGACGTGGATCATCGAGATCACCCAGTCGTACCTGCTGCCCTCCAGGAAGTAGAAACCCCAGGTGGAGTTCAGGCCCAGCTGGACCGGCTCCGCGTCCGAGTTACGGATGTCCTCGATGAACTCCCGGTTGAACTTGCCCTTGCCGAAGGACTCGAACTTCTCGCCGTCGACCCAGAAGGCGCTCGATTTGCCGGGCAGGGTCTCGTTGAAGGCAGCGGCATCGCTGTCGCGGATCGCCCGCACGGTGTCCTCCGCGGTTGCCTCGGCATCATTGCCTTCCGGTGCCGGGCGCAGCCCGCCACCGTCATGGATCGCATCACCGCCGTAGCGGAGGGTTCCGTCCAGGTCGGTGACGAAGTAGGTCGGGTAGTGGGTCCCGTCCCGGCCCACGATTTCGGCCTGCCCGACCGGACCGTACTGCTCGGTTCCGGCCACCTTGGCCCCGCCGAGGACGGTTGCGACCTGTTTGCAGGCGGCTTCGTCGAGCTCGCCCGCGTCGGTGTGTCGGGCGGCGTTGATCGTCTTGCAGTCACCTGACCCGATGGCCTTGAGGTGGCCCGCGGCGGCAGCCTCGATCCCGTTCTTCGGTTCGACCGCCTTCAGGTCGGCGGGGGGCTCGGTCCCGGTAGGTTCGACCTTGAGTTCGGGGGTGCTGCCGCAGACCTTCAGGCCGAGCTCCTTCGCCACCGCCGTCCGCTCTGCGTAGGCCGCGTTGAAGTCCTTGAAGGCCCGATTCACTCCGGCGGTATCGTCCTGTTTCGCGGCCGCGACGATCTGGCGGTCGTAGGGCAGGATCGCTTCCGACGCAGCGATGTACCGGTCCAGTCCGGTCTGGGCATCCTGATCGGCATCGACGCCCTTGAACGCCTCGATGACCTGTTTGCGGACCTCGCTGGTGCCCTCGATCTCGAGCGCCACCTGATCGTTTTCGATACCCCGGACCCCAAGCTGGTCGAATTTCGGGTTGAAGTCGGTGCAGATCTGGTCCATGGTCGAGGCCAGATTCTCCTTGGTCACCTGGTCCGATCCGCCGCAGGCAGTCAGGGCCGCGGTGGACGCGATCGACACAGCCAGTACCGCTATCAGCTTCTTCACTCGAGCTCCCCCTTTTGTTGATGTTGGCGGGCATTCCGGGAGGATGAATTCCTTGCGGCCGCCCACCGTTCCCCTGAGACGCGTTGCGGAATAGTAATTAACCGCGCGGCGGTGAAGACGACGGTTTGGGCGGAAGCCTCCGGTCGGAGACGGGATGCTGTCGGCGCTATTACTGCTCGGCCCGCTGCTCGCCGGCGGCCAGCAACCGCTCCCGGATCGCCCGTTCGTCCTCCGGGGTCGGGTCGAACTGTGAAGGATCGGGCAACCCGTCGAGGCCTTCCAGCCCGAACACCTTCTCGAAAAGCCCGGAGGTTCGATAGATGGTCGCGCCGAAACGGGACCGACCGGCTTCCTCGATCAGCCCGCGTTCGGACAGGCTGTTCACCGCCGACTCCGAGGAGACGCCGCGGATCCGGGCGATCTCGGGACGGGCCACCGGCTGCAGGTAGGCGACGATCGAGAGGGTTTCCGCCTGGGCCTGGGTGAGCGGCGGGGTGCGGGGCTTCGCCAGCAGGCGGCGGGCGGCGCCCTCGGCGGCCGGATCGGTGGCAAGGGTGAGGCCGCCGGAAACCCGGCGCAGCACCAGACCCCGCCGGCCGGGGGCGAAGGCTGCTTCCAGCTCCCCGACGGCTTCCTCGATCAGTTCGAGTTCAACCTCACACGCTTCCGCGAGGGCCATCTCCGGGACCGGGTGAGGTGACACGAAAAGTAGTGCCTCCACTTTCCGGGCCAGTTCGCTTGAGGTGGGGCCGCCCGCGCCGATCGTTTCCATCAGCCGGTCCTCGCGATCGCCTGCTGGGCGGTGCTGCGAACCGTGATCGGCCCGCAGACCTCGGTCTGGTCCCAGACCAGTTCACCCTTTGCGTACAGGTCCAGCAGCGCGAAGATCGTCACCGCCTGGGTCATCCGGTCCTCGCCACCGAACACCTCGTCAAAATCGAACCGGGGCCGCCGGGCGAGCGCCGACCGCAGCACCGAGAGCCGCCGCCTGAAGGAGACGGTGGCCCGCATGTGGGACAGGTCCGGGCGCGGCGGCGGTTCCAGCAGATCGCCCAGGCTGGCGGCCAGCTGGTCGGGGTCGTAGATCGGCTCGGCAGCATCAAGTTCGATCCGGCGCAGATCCGGTGGCAGCGGCGCCGCGCGGTAGAGATAGCCACGCTGGGATTCGTGGTGCTCCCGCATCATCTGCCCCAGATCCCGGTAGCGCCGATACTCGAGCATCCTGGAAACGAGCTCCTCGACCGCGGCCTCGGGTTCGATCTCCTCGAACTCATCCTCGCTGCCGGGAAGCATCAGGCGGGTCTTCAGTTCCAGGAGCGAAGCGACCAGGACCAGGAACTCGGTTGCGACTTCGAGATCGAGTTCTCCCTGGTCTTCCAGCACTCCGACGTAGCTGGCAACGATCTCGCCCAGCTCGACCTCGAGCAGGCTGATCTCCTCGCGCAGCACGATGCTGAGCAGAAGGTCGAACGGCCCGGTGAATACGTCAAGGTCCAGTTCGAGGTCCAAATCCAGTCTGGAAGCCACGAAAACAGGTTAGAGGGGCCGGCGGTCGGGTTCCCGCCGGAAAGACGCTATTTGCGGCTCAACGGGGTACGCCGACACCCATCGCTTCGCGGACGTCGGCCAGTGTCTCGCCGGCCAGAACCCGGGCCTTTTCGGCCCCGCGGGCGAGAATCCGCTCCAGCCCGGCTTCATCTTCGCGGATCCCCTGGTAGGCCTCCCTGACCGGCGCCAGCCAGGCGACCACCGCGTCGGCGACGGCCTTCTTGAAATCGCCGTACCCGGCACCCTCGAACTCGGCCTCGACCTCACCCTCGGTCATGCCGGTAGCCACGGCGTGGATGCCGATCAGGTTGCTCACCCCCTCCTTGCCCTCGCCGCGTCTGACCTCACGACCGGAATCGGTGACCGCGCTGCCGAGTTTCTTGCGGGTCTCCTTCTCGCTTTCGAGGACGTAAACCCGGTTGGCGTCGGCTCCGACCGAGGTCGACATCTTGCGGTTCGGTTCCTGGAGGTCCATCACCCGCGCCCCGATCTCCGGGATCCGGTGATCGGGCACCACCAGGGTTTCGCCGAAGCGTTCGTTGAAGCGCCGGGCGATCTCCCGGGTCAGTTCGACGTGCTGGCGTTGATCGTCGCCGACCGGAACCTCGTCGGTCCGGTAGGCGAGGATGTCGGCCGCCATCAGCATCGGGTAGATGAAGATCCCCGCGGAGACGAAGTCCTTCTGCTGCGCGGACTTGTCCTTGAACTGGGTCATCCGGTTGAGATCACCGTGAGAGCAGACCGAGGAAAGCAGCCAGGAGAGTTCGGTGTGCTCGTGAACGTCGGACTGCCGAAAGAGGATGCAGCGGTCCGGATCAAGCCCTGCCGCCAGCAGCAGCGCGGTCGTGTCGTACAGGTAGCCGCGCAGTTCCTTCGGCTCGTAGGCAACCGTGACCGCGTGCAGGTCCACGATCGAGTAGATCGCCGGATCGCCCCGGTCCTGACCCTCGACGTACTGGCGAATCGCCCCGATGTAGTTGCCGAGGTGCTTGCGCCCGGTTGGCTGTATCCCCGAAAAGATCCTCATTCAAAGCAGAACCCTAGACCTTCCCACAAACCGAGCAACCCCCGATCTGTTCTGGAGCCGATTGTGGCGGCCATATGGCATAAACCGGCTCCAGAACGGTTCACATCAGCCACGTAGCCGTTCTGGAGCCGATAGTGGAGGCTATATCGCCTAAATCGGCTCCAGATCCGTTTCGGGTGGGAGTGCGGGTGATGCGCGGGATCTCCAGCTGTTCGCTGGCAAGGATTTGAGCGCAGGCGGTGCAGGGGGCGTACTTCTGTACGTTCCCGAACCGTCAAGCGAATGACGCCGCCAGCGGGACGCTGGTGGTCCCGCCGGACCGCCCGCTACATGAGGTTGCGGGCGATCACTACGCGCTGAATCTCGTTGGTGCCCTCGTAAATCTGGGTGAGCTTCGCGTCGCGCATCATTCGTTCCACCGGGTACTCCTTTACGTAGCCGTAACCGCCCAGGACCTGGACCGCCTCGGTGGTCACCTCCATCGCCGTATCGGAGGCAAACAGCTTCGCCATCGCCGAGTACTTGCCGAGACCGGGATCGCCGGATCCGGCCATCGAGGCGGCCCGGTAGAGGAGTTCGCGGGCGGCGGCGGTCTTCGTTTCCATGTCGGCGAGTTTGAACTGGATTCCCTGGAGCTGGTTGATCGGTTTGCCGAAGGCGATCCGTTCCTTCGCGTAGCCGGCGGCGTAGTCGGTCGCCCCCTGGGCGATCCCGACCGACTGGGCGGCAATTCCGAGCCGGGAGCGATCGAGTGTCTGCATCGCGACCGCGAAGCCCTTGCCGACCTCGCCGATCACGTCCTCGTCGGGGACGAACACCTCCTCGTAGACCGGCTGGCCGGTCGGGGATCCCTTCATGCCCATCTTCTTCTCAAGGGCATCGATCCGGAATCCGTCGGCGTCAGCCATCACCGCGAAGCAGGTGATCCCACGGGAGAACTTCACTTCCGGGTCGGTCACGGCGAAGGTCACGTAGACGTCGGCGACGCTTGCGTTGGTGATCCAGTTCTTGGCTCCACTCAGCTTCCAGCCGCCATCCACCTTCTCGGCCCGGGTCCGCATCGCTCCCGGGTCCGAGCCGGCGTCCGGTTCGGAGAGGCAGAACGCACCGAGCCACTCGCCTGATGCCATCCTCGGGAGGATCCGGTCCTTGATCTGGTCCGAGCCGGCCAGGCGGATCGGCAGCGAGGAGAGATCCTGAGCGGCCAGCATCAGGGACGAGGAGGCGCATCCCTTGGCCACCTCTTCGATCGCCGCGACCAGGGTCAACTCGCCGGTGCCGGTTCCGCCGTGGCGTTCCTCGAAGGGCAGGCCGAACAGATCGTGGGCCGCAAACAGCTCACGGATGTCCTGCGGGAACTCGCCGCTCTCGTCGATCGCGGCGGCCCGGGGAGTGACCTGATCGACCACCATCTGGCGGATCACCTCGAGAAAGTCACGCTGATCCTGGCTGAGCCCGTACTGGGGGGTTGCATCGGCATTCATGCCGGGGAACCTACCTTTGCTGGCGGATCACCGGCTTGCGGGTGGCGGCGACCTCGTCGAGACGGCGCACCGGTGTCGAGTACGGGGCCTGACGGGCAATCTCGGGGTCCGACTCGGCCTCCTCGAGAATCCGCTCGATTGCCTCGGCGAAACCGTCGAGCTGCTCCTTTGGCTCGGTCTCCACCGGTTCCACCATCAGCGCCTCTTCGACCAGCAGCGGGAAGTACACGGTTGGCGGGTGGAAGCCGAAATCGAGCAGCCGCTTGGCGAGATCGGTTGTCCTCAGCCCCAGCTCGCGTTTCATCGCTGCCCCGGACAGCACGAACTCATGCATGCAGTGCCGATCGAATGCGACCGGCAGGTACCGTCCGGCCCGCCCCTCGGAGAGCCGCTTCTTCAGGTAGTTGGCGTTGAGCACGGCCAGCCGGGAAGCCTCGGCCAGGCCGTCGCCACCGAGACTGAGAATGTAGGCGAGCGAACGCACGAACACGCCGAAGTTGCCCTGGAACCCGCGCACCCGGCCGATCGACCTGGGCCGGTCAAAGTCGAGGTCGAACTTGAGCAGTCCGCCCTCGGTCACCTCGAACACCACCTGCGGACGGGGCAGATACGGCTCAACCCGGTCGGAGACCGCGATCGGTCCGGCCCCGGGGCCGCCACCGCCGTGCGGCTGGGAGAACGACTTGTGGAGGTTGACGTGGACGATGTCGAAGCCCATGTCTCCCGGCCGGGTCTGACCCATCACCGCGTTCAGGTTGGCACCGTCGTAGTAGAGCAGCGCCCCGCACTCGTGGGCCAGACGGGCGATCTCGGTGATGTTGCGGTCGAACACTCCGAGTGTGTTCGGGTTGGTCAACATCAGGCAGGCGACGTCGTCGTCGATCTTCGAGCGGAGATCCTCCAGATCGACTCCGCCCTCGGAGTCGGTCGCAACCTTCACCACCTCGTAGCCGGCCATCGTGACCGAAGCGGGATTGGTCCCGTGGGCGGTGTCAGGGGTTAGCACCTTGCCCGGATTCCGGCCCTGATCGGCGTGATACGCGCGGGCGAGAAGCAGACCGGTCAGCTCACCCTGGGAGCCGGCCGATGGCTGGAGGCTGACGTGAGGCAGTCCGCAGATCTCCGAAAGGCTCGACTGGAGCAGAAACATCACCTCCAGCGCCCCCTGGGCGTCATCCGCACTCGTTCCGGGATGCAGGGCGGCAAACCCGGGCAACGACGCAACCCGCTCGTTGACGCGCGGGTTGTACTTCATGGTGCATGAGCCGAGCGGGTAGAAGCCGGTGTCGAGATCGAAGTTCCGCCGGGAGATCCGGTTGTAGTGCCGGACGATTTCCGGTTCCGACACCTCGGGCAGCTCTGCCGGCGTCTCGCGCAACAGGTGACCGGGGATCAGTTCGGCGATCGGGGTGTCCTCCTCCACCCCGGCGGCGGGAAGCTGTGCCGCCCGGCGACCCGGAACCGACTTCTCGAAAATCGTCACGGCCCGGTCGGCCTGCTGTGGCGTTTCCGTTGCTGCACCCTTCATCGGGAACCTCCGTTTCGGCTCGGGGACCCGCTGTCCCGGGTGGAGGCAAGGTCCTCCAGGCTCAGCTCGAGATCCTCGGCCAGACCTTCGATCTCGATCGGGCTCCGCTTCTCGGTGATTGCGACCAGGAACGCGTCCTCGTACTCGGGGTAGTCCCGGCCGAGGGGGTAGACCTGGATTCCCGGTTCACCCGGGTGGAGGTCGCTGCCTGCCCGGGCGAGCAGATCCGCTACCGGATACCGGTTCGAGCGCACCGCGAACTCCCGGACCACCGGAGCGTCGTGCAGAAGTTCAAGCCCGTCGATGCCGCGCAGTCGCTCCCGGGCGAAGGCGGTCCGGCGGACCAGCAGTTCACCCAGTTCGATGAAGCCCCGCTTGCCGAGCCAGGCCAGGTGGACCATCGCCGCGAGGGCGTTCAGGGCCTGGGCGGTACAGATGTTGCTGGTCGCCTTCTCGCGCCGGATGTGCTGCTCCCGGGTCTGGAGGGTGAGGACGAAGCCGCGACGACCGTCGAGATCGGTGGTCTCTCCGGCGATCCGGCCCGGCATCTTGCGGATGAACCGCTCTGCGGCGCAGAAGAACCCGAACGACGGCCCGCCGAAATCGAGCCGGTTGCCGAGTGGCTGACCCTCGCCGTAGGCGATGTCGGCCCCGCACTCGCCGGGGGGACGGAGGATGCCGAGGGTCATCGGATCGACCGCAACCACCAGCAGTGCCCCCGCTGCCTTGACCGCTTCACCGAGGGCGGTGATGTCCTCCACCGCCCCGAGGAAGTTGGGGTTCTGCAGGAACACGGCGGCGGTCTGTTCGCTGACCGCGGTGAGCAGCTGGTCGGGGTCGGTGAGTCCGTCTTCGAGGCCGACCTCGATGATCGAGGCACCGAACCCGGCGGCGTGGGTGGCCAGGGTCTCGCGACTGTGGGGATGGAGTCCGCGGGACACGACCAGCTCGCTGCGACCGGTAGCACCCATCGCCAGATAGGCGGCCGAGGCCGCCGCGGATGGACCCTCGTAGAGACCGGCGTTGGCGACCGGTAGTCCGGTCAGCTCGCTCATCGCGGTCTGGAACTCGAACATCACCTGGAGCCCCCCCTGGGAGACTTCCGGCTGATACGGCGTGTAGGGGGTGAGGAACTCCGACCGGCTGGTGATCGCATCGACGATCGCCGGCACGTAATGGTCGTACATCCCGGCACCGAGGAAGCTCGACACCCGGTCGGTCGAGATGTTCTGTGAGGCCAGGTACTCAAGCTGGTCGAAGACCTCGGATTCACTCAGTCCCGGGTCGAGCTCGAGCGGACGGTCGAGCCGGACCTCCGGCGGAATCTGTTCGAACAACTCCTCGATCGAGGCAACCCCGATTGCCGCCAGCATCTCCGCCTGGTCATCCGGCGTCGCCGGTGTGTATCCCCCCACGCGCCGCTACTCCAGACCGTCGGCGTAGGCTCCGGCGTCCATCAGGCTCCCGGCCTCGGCCGGATCGGCCAGCCGGATTCGCACCAGCCAGCCGGAGCCGTAGGGATCGGCGTTGATCGATTCAGGCGCGTCGGCCAGGGTCTCGTTGACCGCGACCACTTCGCCGGAGAGCGGGGCGATCACGTCGGAAACGGATTTGACCGACTCGACCTCGGCATATGGCTCACCCTGTTTCAGCTCATCGCCGACGTTCGGTCCCTCGAAAAAGACCACCTCACCAAGCGCATCCTGGGCGTACCAGGTCACTCCGAGCACTGCTTCATCGCCCTCGATCCGGGCCCAGTCATGTTCCGGGTGGTATTTCAGATCTTCGGGGTAGCTGGCCTCGGCCACGGTTATCTCTCCTTCGGGTAGAGGGGCTTGGAGCTTACGCGGGCGTCCCGACGCTTGCCGCGGACATCGATCTCGATCGCGGTTCCCTGTCCGGCAGCCCCGCTCTCGATGTATGCCATGCCGATCCCCCGTTCGAGCGACGGAGAGAAGGTGCCGCTGGTCACCTCACCGACCACTTCTTCGTTGAAGATCACCGGATTGCCCGGCCGCGGGATGCCGTCACCCTCGATCAGGAACGGGACCAGGCGCCGCCCGGTGCCCTGTCGGCGGAGTTCCGCGACCCGGTCGGAACCGATGAACCCGGTGGCCTCGACACAGGCCCAGCCGAGACCGGTCGAGATCGGATCCGTCTCCGGACCGATGTCGTTGCCGTGAAGCGGAAAGCAGGCTTCAAGTCGCAGTGTGTCCCGCGAGCCGAGGCCGCAGGGCACCACCCCGGCGTCGACCAGCTCGCTCCAGACCGCCGGGCCGACATCCGGGTCGATCATCAACTCGACCCCGTCCTCGCCGGTGTAACCGGTTCCACAGACGAAGGCCGGCCGGCCGCCGACCCTCTGGACGGTGAGCCCCATCCGTGGTGGCAACTCGATCCGGAGCTGGCTCTCGATCGTGCGTCTGGCGTGGCGACCCTGGATCGCGAGCATCACGTAGTCCAGGCTGACATCGCGCACGTAAACGTCGAACTCGCGGGCGATCTGCCCGAAACGGGCGAGGTCGTCGGCGTGGTTGCCGGCATTGGTCACGACGAGATAACGGTCCCCACCGATCCGGTAGAGCAGCAGATCATCGAGGATGCCGGCTTGCTCGTTGAGCAGCAGCGTGTACTGGGCCTCGCCCTCCTCAAGGCGGGCGGCATCGTTGCTCAGCAGGCGCTGCAGGAAGGCGAGCGAGCCACGCCCCTCGATCTCGATCCGTCCCATGTGGGAGACGTCGAAGATCCCGGCGTGGGTGCGGACCGCGATGTGTTCCTCCTTGATCCCGTCGTAGAAGACGGGCATCTCCCAGCCTGCGAACGGGACGATCTTCGCCTCCGCCTCCAGGTGAGTCTCGTAGAGCGGGGTTCGGCGAAGTCCGGGATCCAAAGTCACCGGGGAATCCTAACCGGCCTCCCGCCATTCAGCCGGGACGCCGACCCTGTACAGCTAGTCGCGCAGGAAGGGCGGTACCTCAATGTCGGAATCACCGACCCGGAGGTTGCTGAGGTCGGTGTCCTCCGGCGAAACCCGCTTGCGGGATTCGTAGCGCCGCCTGACCCTTTGGGGCGAGCGGGCAAGCAGCTCGAATCCCTCGAAGCCGGTCGCGATCACCGTGACCCGCACCTCGTCGACCATCGACTGGTCGACGACCGACCCGAAAATGATGTTCGCGTTGGGGTCGGCCTCGGCCTGGACCAGCTGGGCCGCCTCGTTGACCTCGAACAGCCCGAGCTCCTCGGGGCCGGTGATGTTCAGCAGCATTCCGGTGGCACCCTTGATCGACTCCTCGATCAGCGGCGAGGTGATCGCCGCCTTGGCTGCGTCGAGCGCACGGTTCTCACCCTGGCCAGCGCCGACCCCCATCAGGGCCGATCCGGCATCCCGCATGATCGTGCGGACGTCGGCGAAGTCGAGGTTGATCAGGCCGGGGATGGTGATCAGGTCGGTGATCCCCTGGACGCCCTGCCGGAGAATGTCATCCGCCATCTTGAAAGCATCGAGCACACTGGTCCGGCGCTCAACTGCCTCCAGCAGTTTCTCGTTCGGCACGATGATCAGCGTGTCGACGTGACCGCGCAGCTTCTCGATGCCTTCAATCGCCTGCTGCATCCGTTTCTTGCCCTCGAACTCGAACGGCTTGGTCACCGCTCCGACGGTGAGGGCCCCGATCTCCTCCTTGGCGATCTCGGCGATGACCGGGGCTGAGCCGGTCCCGGTGCCACCGCCCTCGCCGGCGGTGACGAAGACCATGTCGGCGCCCTTCAACGCCTCCTTGATCTCGTCCCGCGATTCGGCTGCCGCGCCAGCCCCGATTTCCGGCTTGCCGCCGGCCCCGAGACCCCGGGTCAGCTCCTGTCCGATCGAGATCTTGATGTCGGCGTCGCAGGCCTGAAGCGCCTGGGCATCCGTGTTGACCGCGATGAACTCGACGCCGCGGACTCCGGCGTCGACCATGCGACTTACCGCGTTGGTTCCGCCGCCGCCACAGCCGACGACCTTGATTACTGCCAGGTAGGTGGAGTCCATCTTCCGATCCGAATCGTTGCTTTTGAGTTGAGCCGCCGCCCGCCACTCTGACAGGCTGGTTGAAGTTCCGTTCCGTCAAACCTACAGCCGTGCTTCAGGGTTCGCTAAGAGGCCGGTCTTCCGGAAATTGGGCTCAAGGTAGGGCATCTTGGCTCCGCTGTCAACGGGCCGCAGGACATCCTGCAAACTGCAACTCTCGACCCGGACTGAAGGGTTTTGTGAGGCTCACTTTAAACTCGAGGGTTAGGGAGAGATCGGCTGCCGGACCCACCCTCGCGGGCCGCGAGTCGTGGCAGGGAGCCATTCCCGGGTGTTCAGGTACCTACCCGGCCGGGGCCGTCTCAACCGTGGTCGATTCGTCTGCTTCGGGATCGACAGTTTCGTCTTCCGCCCCGCGAACCGCCGGGCGACGGGGCACCGAGAGGTCTACATAAACCGCGTTGACGAGCTCCGGGTCGGCGATCACCGCCGCCGCAGCCCGCCACTTGTGATCGATCTGCCCCGGGTTCCCGAAGCCCAGAACCAGTCCGTTGGAGAGGGTCACCTCAACCCCGTCGGGGCCGGTCCGGCTGTACCTGACGTAGGGCCGCAGCTTGTCCGGAGCACCACCGAGGACCAGGGCCTGGGCCAACTCATCGCCCTCCAGCCGCCCCTCGGCCGGAGGGACCCGGGAGGAACGGATCTCCGGCAGCTGTGCGGCGCGTTCCCCGCCGGGTCCGAGCACGGTCCCGTCGGTGGCGATCAGCCGTTCGGCGGCGCCCGATCCGATCCGGGACCCGTCCCGGCGCAACCTGACGGTAACCGTTGCCGAGTCCGGCAGCGAGGTCTCGATGTCCGAGGAAGCGACCCGGGGGAACCGCGCGAGTTCCTCGGCCAGCAGATCCGGGCGGGGGTCCAGGGTCGTCATCTGACCAACCGCCAGGCGCACCGCTTCCGCCACCGGCTTCTGTTCCGGATCCTTCTGGTCCACCCCGCGGATAGTCAGGTTCCTGACCTCGACCAGCGAGGAGTCCCGCAACCAGAACTGGTAACCGGCGGCCAACGCCAGGGCCAGGATGACGCCACCCAGCAGCCCCAGACGCCAGAGACGACCCCGCCGCTCCCGCCGCCGGGCGATCTGGAGGGTCCGGTCCACCGGGTTGCCCCTCCGGCCTCCCCGCCGCTTCCCTCCCGCTTGATGCCGGGGCCGCTCAGTCATCCGGCAGCCAGTCGGAGATCACGGTCACATCACCGGCCCCGATCGTGGCCAGTACCCGCCCGGGACCGAGCCGGGTGCGGGCGGCCCGCTCGGCAGCCTTCAGGTCCGGAGCCCACCAGACCGGTCTGCCGCCGTTGCGGGAAGCGGCCTCACGCAGCACGTCCAGTCCGGAGACTCCGGCAAGCGGGCCGACCGGTTCCTCCCGGGCCGGATAGACCTCCAGCACGATCAGCTCGTCTGCTTCGGCGAGGGCGGCACCGAACTCCTGGCTGAACACCTTGGTCCGCGAGTAGAGATGGGGCTGGAAGACCACGATCAGGCGCTCCGGGTCGAGTTCGCGAAGGGCCGCCATAGCCGCCACCACTTCGGTCGGGTGGTGGGCGTAGTCATCGTAGATCCGGGTTCCGGCGATCTCGCCCTTGTACTCAAGCCGGCGACGCACGCCCGGGAAGGAGGAAAGGGCCGCGACGGCATCTTCGGCATTCACACCGATCGCGGTCAGGGCGGCGAAGGCCGCACGGGCATTCAGCCGGTTATGGGCTCCGGGCACGGCGAGGCCGAGCCGATCCGGGCCGGGCGAGGCTTCATCGAACCGGGTCGCGTCACGCCCGAGCAGGTCGGTGAGCTCGGGATCATTGGCAGGGGCGATCACCCGGTCGGCCTTCGCGGCGAAATCCCGGAATGCCTCCCGTAACTCGGTCAGGTTCGACCAGCGCCCGTGGTGGTCCATCTCGACGTTGGTGATCACCGCAACCTCCGGCTCCAGCCTGAGGAAGGAGCCGTCGGACTCGTCCGCTTCGACCACCACCCAGTCGCCCTGGCCCCAGCCGGAGTTGACCGGAGCGGCACCGGGGTCGGCCGAGGGCAGCTCGCCCCCGACGAAGAAGGCGGGATCCATCCCCAGCTCCCGAAGGGCGTGGACGAGCATTCCGGTGGTTGTGGTCTTGCCGTGGGTCCCGGCGACCGCGACCGTGCGGCGGGCGCGACAGAGTTCGGCCAGGAGTTCCGAGCGATGGATCACCCGGGCGTCCCGTGCCCGGGCCAGTGCGAGCTCCGGATTGTCTTCCCAGATTGCGGTCGAGACGACCACCTCGGCACCCTCCGGCAGGTTCTCGGGGGCATGGCCGACCTCCGGCCGGAGTCCCTCGTTCCGGAGTCGTTCGAGGTAGGAGGAGTCGGTGCGATCGCTGCCGGTCACCTCGGCGCCCAGGCGGTGGGCCACGGCGGCCAGGCCGGACATTCCGGCACCACCAATCCCGATGAAGTGAAGTCGGCGGCCGCTCCAGCCGGGACCGTCCCTTTCGCTGCTCAGGTTCATATCACTGCCATTACCTCGTCGGCGATCGCGTCGGCCGCGTCGATCCGGGCCAGGGAGGCCGAAGCTGCGGACATTGCGGCAAGACGTTCCGGGTTTCCGAAGATCCCCTCCACCTCACCCAGGAGCCGGTCGGGGTCGAGCTCGCTGTCGCTGACCGTGACCGCGGCTCCGGCGGACGCCATCCAGTCGGCGTTCGCCCGCTGGTGGTCACCGGTTGCGTGAGGGTATGGAACGAGGATCGCCGGCCTTCCCCGGGCGGCGAGCTCGAATACCGACCCTCCCGACCGGCCGAGGACCAGATCGGTGGCCGCGAGGCAGTCCCCCATGTCGGGTTCGTACTCGAGCAGGTGGTAACTCTCGCTGCATCCGGAGGAGGCAAGCATCTCCCGGAGCTCCCGATAGTCCCGGCGTCCGGCAACGTGAATCACGTGGAACTTTCGTCCCGGGCGCCGGGCCAGAGCCTCGATCGCAGCCAGATTCACGGTCCTGGCCCCGAGGCTCCCGCCCATCACCAGCAGACAGCGGGCCTCGTCCGGAATCCCGAACCTTGCCCGAGCCTGACCGCGATCGGCCGCGAGCACCGCCCGGTTCACCGGGCGGCCGGTCACCCGCACGTTCACGCCCTCGACCCCGGGGATCTCGAAAGCGAGACAGACCCGATCCGCCCTCCGGGCCAGCAGGCGATTGGCCAGACCGAGATGACGGTCAGCCTCGGTCAGCACCAGCGGTTTCCCGCCGAGCCTTGCGGCCAGTCCCGCCGGTCCGGCAACGAAACCGCCACCGCCGATCACCACGTCTGCCCCGCGTCGGCGCAGCATCCGACGGGCGCGGGGAACCGCAGCCAGCGCCTGAAGTGCGGCGCGAACCGCCTTGAGCGGGTTGCGGCGGTCGATTCCGGAGAGGTCGAGCAGGTCGATCTCGTATCCGGCCGCCGGGACCAGTTCGGCCTCGGTGCGACCTCTGGCCCCGAGGAAGCTGACCGCTGCCCCGCGGTCACGAAGCTCGTCGGCTATCGCCAGGGCGGGGACGACGTGTCCCGCTGTGCCGCCGGCGGCCAGGACGACCGTCGGCGTTCCGGCTTGAGGCATCTGCTGTCCTTCTCCTGTTCGGGATCTGACCCTGACCTTCAATCACCCGGAGTCTGGCAGGACCAGGGGTGCGCCCGCGGGCATCCGGTCTGCGCACGGTGGCCGCACACCCGCCACGGGCGACATTGAGAATCAGGCCGATCGCGACCAGACTGACGATCAGGCTGTTGTTTCCGTACGAAACCAGCGGCAACGGCACCCCGGTGAGCGGGGCCATCCCCATGACCGCGTAGAGGTTGAGGCAGGCCTGGATCAGGATCAGGGAGGTCAGTCCCCCGGCCAGGATCCGCCCGTAGCTGTCCTTTGCCTTGATCGCGATCCGGTATCCCGACCAGGAGATCATCCCGAACAGGGCGATCACTACCGCCAGCCCGACGAACCCGAACTCCTCGCCGATCACCGCCGGAATCATGTCGGTGTGGGCCTCCGGCAGATAGAAGGCCTTCTGGACCCCGTTCCCGATCCCGACTCCGCCCAGACCACCCGAACCGATCGCAATCTTTGCCTGGATAGTCTGGAAGCCGGTTCCAGCGACGTCTCCATCGGGGTTCAGGAAGGTGAGCAGGCGATCGCGCCGGTACGGAGCTGCCAGTGCGAACAGGAGCCCGCCGACGCTGACCGCACCGATGAGCAGACCGAGATCCCGAGGCCTCGCCCCCGCTGCGACCAGGGTGGCGCCGACCGCGAACATCGCGATCAGGGCCGACCCCATGTCCGGCTGGAGCAGGACCAGAAAGCAGCTCACTCCGGTGAAAACCAGATACGGACCCATCTCCCGTACCGACTTCAACCGGTCGGGACGGTCTGCCAACAGGTTGGCCCCGTACAGCACCAGGGCCAGCTTCAGGAACTCGACCGGCTGGAACTGCACAGGCCCCAGGAAGAACCACCCCTTGGTGCCGGCGACCCGAGTTCCGAGCAACAGGACGGCCAGCAGGGCGAGGATGCAGGCCATCCCGAAGGCCGGGGTCAGTTCCCTGACCCGGGACAGATTCACCCTCGTCGCGAAGGTGAAGAGGATCATCCCGATCACCACGGCGATCAGGGTCTTCTTGAGGAAGGTGGTGCTGGCCGCCAGCCCGCCGTTGTCGAGGATCTGGGTGGTTGAACTGGCCGAAAAGACCATCACCACCCCGATCGCGACCAGGGCCAGGCAGGCCGTGAACAGCAGCTGGTACTCGGCGGTCGCAACCAGCCGTTTCACGCCGGCGGCCGACGAGTCACGTGCTCCGGACCGCCTCCTTCCACGGTCCGGCTTGCGACGGCCCCCCGGACGAGCGGCTGCTCTGCGCCGGTCAGCCACGGAGCCCGGCCACCAGTTCACGGAATACGTCACCGCGATGTTCGAAGCTCGAGAACTGATCGAAACTGGCGCAGGCCGGGGAGAGCAGGACGGTCTCCCCCGGGGTCGCGGCGCCCGCCGCTTCGCTCACCGCGGCCTCCAGATCCTCGCAGTAGCGCACGATGCCGATTCCGGCAGGGGCGAGCGTCTCACCGATCCGGTCGGCAGTCTCCCCGATCAGGTAGATCCCACGGCAGGTCCGGCGAACCGCCGGGATCAGGCGATCGAACGATTCGCCCTTGTCGATCCCGCCCAGGATCAGGTGGACCCCATCCTCGAACGACCCGAGAGCCGCCAGCGTCGCCTCGACGTTGGTCGCTTTGGAGTCATTGATGAAATCGACCGCCTCGATCTCCGCCACCGGCTCGAATCGGTGGGCGACCGGCTTGAAATCGCGCAGTCCCGCGGCAACCCGGTCGGCCGGGATCCCACAGGCCAGGGCGGCTGCCGCAGCAGCCATCGCGTTGCTGACGTTGTGGCTGCCCTTCACTCCGAGATCGTCCGCCGACAGAAGCGGCTCTCCCTCAACCATGATCCGGCCGTCGGCCAGCACGAGCTCGGCATCGTCGACCTGGCCCGTACCGGTGGAATCGACCCGGACCGGTCTCGCCGCCCCGCCGGGAGTCCCCCCCGGAAGCCCGGTCGCAGTATCAAGCACGGCCACGTCATCGGCCGTCTGGTTGCGAAAGATGTTCAGTTTCGCCCGTTGGTAGGTCTCGATGTCACCGTGGCGGTCGATATGGTCCGACCCCAGGTTGAGCAGGACGGCCACTTCCGGGGCGAACCCGGTGCTGTCCTCGAGTTGGAAGCTCGAGCACTCGCAGACCACCGTCAGGCCGTCTGGATGCGGGGCCGAACGGAGCCCCGGCGCCAGCCCGCAGAGCGGATGACCGACGTTTCCGGCCGGTTCGACCGGAAGTCCGGCCTGACGAAAAATGTGGGTGGTGAGTTCGGTCGTGGTGGTCTTGCCGTTCGTGCCGGTAATCGCAACCGTGCGGTGGGGGACGAGTCGCCAGCCGAGCTCGAGCTCGCCGATCACCTCGAGGCCACGTTCTCTCGCCTTGAGGATCACCGCGGCATCGGACGGAACCCCGGGGCTCTTGATCACCGTCCGGGCCCGGTCGAGCTGCGCAACCCCGTCGGTCCCGAGTTCGCACTCGATCCCGGCCTCGACCAGATCGGCGATCGTTTCCGGATCGCCGGAATCCACGCCGATGACGGTCTCCCCCCGGGCTCGCAGGGCCAGGGCAGCGGCCCGTCCGGAGCGGGCCAGTCCGACCACCAGAAAGGGTCCGGCCGGAAGCGACGGGCGGGACCTGATGGCACGGACGTACTCCACCGGTAAGGCTTCTCCACCGCCCACCGGACTCCTCCCCCGGGGCCGCCAGCCGCCCGCTGGCGGCGTCATCAACCTCACGCGGAACCCTCACGGACCGGGGTCCTATCGCGCCCCGCGCTCGGCGGATTCCTTGCCAGCGAACGGCTGGACGACCCCGGGAAACGGCCGCCAGCCGCCCGCTGGCGGCGTCATCAACCTCACGCGGAACCCTCACGGACCGGGGTCCTATCGCGCCCCGCGCTCGGCGGATTCCTTGCCAGCGAACGGCTGGACGACCCCGGGAAACGGCCGCCAGCCGCCCGCTGGCGGCGTCATCAACCTCACGCGGAACCCTCACGGACCGGGGTCCTATCGCGCCCCACGTTCAGCGGATTCCTTGCCATCGAACGGCTGGACGACCCCGGGAAACGGCCACCAGCCGCCCCTGCCGCCCCAATCGTCAGTGCTGCCGATCCAAGCCCGACCAGGTCCCCAATCGCCAGTGCTGCCGATCCGAACCGCAAACCTCCCCCTCCACCATTCTGGAGCCGATAGTGGCGGCCATACCGCCCAAACCGGCTCCAGAACGGTTCACGGGGGACTCGCGGGTGGTTCGCAGGGACCTCCTGCGCGGATGGATCCAAGGAATCGGCCGAGCGGGAGCAGCGAACGTACTTCGGTACGTGAGCAAACCCGTGAGGTCGATGACGCCGCAGACGCCGCCGCTTCGATGATTTCCCCAGCGAACGGTTCAACAGGCGGGTGGCTCGCAGGGGCCTCCAGAGCGGATGGATGCAAGGAACCGGAAGGAAACGGCCCGCGATCGTACTCACGTACCTGAGCTGGTCGTTTCCTTCCGGTGACGAAGCAGACGCCGCTCTGGTGGTTCCTGCGGACCGCCCGCCCCCGCGGGTGGTTCGCAGGGGCCTCCAGCCGTGCGCTGGCGAGGACTCAGCCGGAAACGGCCCGCGATCGTACGTTGGTACCTGAGCTGGTCGTTTCCGGCTGCTGACGAAGCCAGCGTGCGGCTGGTGGTTCCTGCGGGCCGCCCGCTATCCGATTGAGTGTTGATAGATCGCAAACCCAATACCGGAACAGACCGCCGCGATAATCCAGAACCGGAGCATGATCTTGGTTTCGGACCAGGCCATCATCTCGAAGTGGTGGTGAAGCGGCGCCATCATCAGCACCCGACGTCCGAATGCCTTGAAGCTGAAAACCTGAACCAGCACCGAGAGGGCCTCGATCACGAAGATGCCGCCGATCAGGATCAGCAGGATCTCGGTCTGGGTCATCACCGCAAGCGCACCGATCGCTCCTCCCAGGCCGAGCGAGCCGGTGTCTCCCATGAAGATGGTGGCGGGGAAGGCGTTGAACCAGAGGAACCCGATGCAGCCACCGACCAGACAGACCGCGAAGAGGGCCAGATCGTTCTGTCCGACCGTGATGTAGGAGATCGCGGTGTAGGTGAGCAGCACGATCGCACTCGAGCCGGCGGCCAGCCCGTCCAGCCCGTCGGTCAGATTGACCCCGTTGGTGGCCCCGGCAAGAACCAGGAACACAAGGATGAAGTAGAGCACCGGGCCGATGTAGAGAGTCGAGTCCCCGATCCGGAAGTGGATCACCGGTTCGAGACCCACCTCGTGCCGGGCAACCCACCAGAGGATCAGGGCCAGAATCACCTGGCCGAGCAGCTTGTATCGCCCTGGGAGTCCGAGCGATCGCCGCTTGACGATCTTGATGAAGTCGTCTGCAAACCCGATGCCGGCGCAACCAAGCGCTACGAGAAACACGGTCATCGCGGCAACGTCGTGTTCGGAGAGCACCACGAACGGGACGATGATCGCGGCGAAGATGATCAGTCCGCCCATGGTCGGGGTGCCGGCCTTGGTCTGATGGCCGGCCGGACCTTCCTCCCGGATGTGCTGGCCGAACTCACGGCGGCGCAGGGCCTCGATGAACCGGGGGGACAGAAAGAGGCAGATCAGCATCGAGGCCATCGCTCCGATCACGATCTCACCCATCAGCCAGCCCTTCCTTCGGTCCGGACCAGGGATTCGGCGACCGCTTCGAGTCCGGCCGCCCGGGATCCCTTGATCAGAACCACGGTATCGGGGCCGAGCAGCGCCCGCACCCGGTCGGCGGCGGTCCCGGTGTCGGCTGCCGTCTGGTCGGGCCGATAGGACCGGGCGGTCTCACCGACCCCGATCACGGTTCCGATCCCGAGTTCACGGGCAAAATCTCCGATCTCGTGGTGGAAGCGCCCGGACTCCGGCCCGAGTTCGGCCATCAGGCCCAGCACGGCGACCTTCCGGGGCCGTTTCTCGGCGGCGAGGTGTTCGAGCGCTGCCCGCATCGAGATCGGGTTGGCGTTGTAGCAGTCGTTCAGGAGGAGCCCCCGCTCCCCGGCCTCTCCACCCAGCCGGATTCGTTCGCCGCGCAGTTTCGAGAAGGCGATTCCGGCGCTGCGTACCGCCATCTCGGCCGGTCGGGCGCCGACCGCGAGGCCGGCGGCGACCGCCGCCAGGGTGTTGGTCAGGTTGTGGCGTTCGGTGAAGGGAAGGTCGAAGACCTGCTCACCTTCCGGGGTCAGGATGTTGGCTTCGGTCCCGGGTGGTCTTCCCGTTTCAGGATCTTCCGGCAGGGGCCGGAATCCACCCAGCTCGACCGTGCCACCGGGACCGAACCGGGTCAACCCCCGGATTCCCTGAAGGTGAGGTTCGAGCGCCCCGGCGTCGGTACTTGCGACCACCGTTCCGCCTGCCCGGAGACCACCGATCAGCTCTGCCTTGGCTGCGGCCACCGCCTCGATCGAGCCGAGCAGTTCCACGTGGACCGGACCGACGTTCGTGATCACCGCCACATCGGGCTCGGCGATCTCGGCCAGCTCGGCGATCTGACCGGTTCCGCGCATTGCCATCTCGAGCACGAGGATCTCGGTACCGGCCGGTGCGGCAAGCACGGTGAGTGGCAGGCCGATCTCGGTGTTGAAGTTCTCTTCCGAGGCATGTACCCGGCCGGGCAGGATCGCCCGGGTGATGTCCTTTACCGAGGTCTTGCCGACCGATCCGGTGACCCCGATCACCTTGGCGCCGAGTTCACGCCGCCAGGCACGGGCCAGCATCTGCATCGATCGCAGCGGGTCCTCGGACGAGTAGACGAAATGTCCGGATTCCGTCAGCGCCTCGGCCTCCCCGGGGGTTGTGACCACGCCCCAGGCACCGGCCGCCAGCGCGTCCCCGGCAAACCGGCCTCCGTCACCGCTGGTTCCGGTCAGTCCGAAAAAGAGCTCGTCCGGGGCCACGGTCCGGGAGTCGATCGACGCCGACCGGGGGAATCCGCCTTCACCGCGGGCAAGCAGGTCCGCTCCCATCACCGCGGCCATGCGTTCGGCGTCGAGTTCGATCATCGGGCGCCGCCGATCCGGTCGAGGAGATGACGCCGGGCGACATCGCGGTCATCGAACTCGATCCTGCGGCCCTGCTCGAACTCCTGCCCCTGTTCGTGTCCCTTGCCGGCAATCACGATCGTGTCCCCGGGCTCGGCGATCTCGATCGCCAGGGCGATCGCGTGGTCACGGTCGGGTTCGACCTCGACCCCCGATCGATCGTCGATTCCGCTCAGGATCTCCTCGATGATCGCCTCGGGACGCTCCGACCGGGGGTTGTCGGAAGTGATTACGGCGAGATCGGCCAGGTTGGCTCCCGCCCGGCCCATCAACGGTCTCTTGGTCCGGTCGCGGTCGCCACCGGCCCCGAACACGGTGATCAGGCGGCCGGGGGTGAACTCTCGGGCAGCCAGCAACACGTTCTCAACCGAGTCCGGCGTGTGGGCGTAGTCGACCAGCACCGCAAAGTCCTGTCCCTCCTCGATCGGCTCCATCCGGCCGGGAACCCGGCCCACACCGGCCAGCGACTCAATCGCACTCTCGGGAGCAACTCCCAACCGGATCGCCCCGGCCAGTGCCGCCATCGAGTTGGCCACGTTGAAGCTCCCCGGCAGTTCGGTGTGGACCTCGAAAGAACCGTGTTCGGACAGAACGGTGAAGTCTGCCCCGGCCGCATCGAAGCGGACATCGGTCGCGGTGAAGTCCGCCGGCTGGCCGGCGGCAGAGAAGGTGACGGTGTCGAATTCGGCCGCGAGCCGCCGCCCGTACTCGTCGTCAAGGTTGACCACGGAAACGGCCGGATCGGCCTCGAACAGGAGCCGCTTGGCCTGAAAGTAGTCCTCCATGTCGGTGTGGAAGTCGAGGTGGTCCTGGGTGAGGTTGGTGAATATCGCCAGGTCGAACCGGATCGAGTCGGCACGGTGCATCGCCATCGCGTGGGAGGAGACTTCGATCACGCAGGCGGTGTCACCGCGGTCGAGCATCCGCCGGAAGGTGTGCTGAAGGTCGATCGCTTCCGGTGTGGTCCGCTCGAGACTCTCTTCCTGCCCGCCGACGATCTGCTTGACGGTGCCGATCAGGCCGGTCCGGTGATCGTCCCGTTCGAGAATGTCGCGGAGCAGGAAGGCGGTTGTGGTCTTGCCGTTGGTTCCGGTGATGCCGGTCATGACCAGATCGCCGGTGGGATCTCCGAAAAAGGTTGCCGCGGCGGGTGCCATCGCCGCCCGGGCGTCCTCCACCACCACCTCCGGGACGCCGCTCGAGAGGGGACGTTCGCAGACCAGGGCGGCTGCGCCGGCGGCGACCGCAGCAGCAGCAAAATCATGCCCGTCGCTGCTCAGGCCCCGCACACAGAAGAACAGGGAGCCGGCAGCGACCCGTCGACTGTCGAAGGCAAGCGAAGAGACGTCTGTGCCGGGGTCCCCCGTGAGCCGGGCCGAGTCCAGCTCCCCGACGATCCGATCCAACCGCATGCCGGAAAGTGTAGTTAGCCCGTGGGGACGCCGAGGTAGGGCAGGGCGAACGCCGCGATATCACCGAACACCGGGGCGGCGACCTCGCCGCCGCTGTGTCCGTTCCGGGGTTCGGTCACCATCACCGCAACGGCGATCGCCGGACGTTTGGCCGGGGCCAGACCGACGAAGGAAGCCACGTACCTGGTGTCGGAGTAACCGTTCTCGGTTGCGATCTGGGCGGTCCCGGTCTTCCCGGCCAGGGTGTAGCCGGGGACCTCGACCTCGGAAGCGGTTCCGCCCGGGGCGAGCACCCCTTCCAGCATCTGGCGTACCTCCGAAGCGACGTTCGGGGAGATGATCCGCTTGCCGGAGTCACCACGGATCTTGCGGCCTCCGATCGACTTGATCAGTTTCGGACTGCGGAGAATCCCCCCGTTGGCGAGAGCGCCGTAGGCCTGGACCATCTGGATCGGGGTGACCGACAGTCCCTGGCCGATCGGCAGGTTGCCCATGGTCGAGCCGGACCAGTCGCTGTAGGGATGAACGATGCCCCGTTCCTCGCTCGGAAAGCGGATTCCGGTTGTCCGGCCGAATCCGAAACGATCGATCCAGCGCGAGAAGCGCCGGCCGCCGAGCTCGAGGCCGACCGTCACTGCCCCCACGTTCGAGGACTGGGCGAGGATGTCGCCGACGCTCAGGTTCACGGTTCCCCGGGGGTGGCTTTCCTCGATCGTGCGGTCGTAGAGGGTGATCGAAGGGGGCAGGGTGAAGGTGCTTTCCGGGGTCACCGTCCCGGTCTCGAGGGCGGCCGCCACCGTGAACGGCTTGAAGGTGGAGCCGGGCTCGTAGGTGTAGGAGGTGCCGATGTTGCGGAGCGACTCGGGGGTCGTTCGATCAAGGTGGTCGAGATCCGCCGGCGGCCAGTTGGCCATCGCCAGGATCTGGGAGTTCCTGGTGTCCATGACGATCGCCGAGGCGTTGACCGGGTCGTGCAGGGCGGCCATCCGGTCGAGCGCCTGTTCGGCCTCGGCCTGGATCGTCGCGTCAAGCGTGAGCTGGACCGAGGCCCCGTCCCTGGAGTCCCGAACGGTGTCCAGCCTCAGCGGACGACCCTTCGCGTCGGAGACCAGCCGTTGCTGACCGTTGGTGCCATGGAGCACCGTTTCTTCGGCCGCCTCGAGGCCGGTCAGTCCACGGATCTCGGGGGCATCCAGACCCAGTTTTTCTTCGTCTTCAGCTCCAACCGCACCGATCACCTGTGAGGCGAGGTCCCCCTGCGGGCGAACCCGAAGGGTGTCGGGATGCTGACCGATCCCTTTCAGTTTGAGCCGCTGCACCGCCTGGGCCCGCTTCAGACTCACCTTCCGTGCCACGTAGGAAAAGCCGCCCGGGGCGGTCAGGGCCTCCAGCACCTGTTTGGGGTCGGCGTCGAGCGCCTTTGCCAGCTTCTCCGATTCCCCTGCGGGATCGGTCACCTGGTAGGGCGTGGCGAAGATGCTGGCCCCGGCTTCAGAACCGGCCAGAGCCTGGCCGTTGCGATCGAGAATCGACCCTCTCAGTCCGGGGACCTCGATCAGGTCCTCCTGCTGGCTGGTTGCCTGCGAGGCGAGTGACTCCCCGCGAATCACCTGGAGCTGAAAGGCCCGGCCGACCAGAACCAGGAGCAGGAAGAGGCTTGCCGCAAAAAGCAGACCGGCTCGCCGGTGAAGGTGGCGCGACACTCAGCCTCCCTCGGCCGCCAGTCGGGCGGCAGCAGCATCGATGTCGCCGGGTTCGTAGCTGATGTACCGGATCTGGTCGGGGGCCGGCATCGCCATACCGGCGGCGGCGGCCTCACGTTGGATACGCGGCATCGAGAGCACCTCGGTCTGGGCTGAACGAAGGATGGCGCTCCTGCTCTCCAGCTTCTGGATCCCGGTTTCGAGTTTTCCGGCGCTCGACCCGTAGAACATCGCGGCGACGTTGATGAAGACGATCGCGATAACCAGACCGCTGATCGCACAGATCCAGAGCGGTGGCCAACGAACCAGGCCCCGGACCACACCGGTTTCCGGAAGGTGCCCGACTGCGTGAACCGTGCGGCGCAGCGCGAGCCCCCGATTTCGGCGGGCCGCCGGACGTACCCGGGGTCGGCGGGCCGGACGGGCAGGAGCGCGTCCGGGCAGCAGCCGCGGCCGGGCGGGCCGAGGTGCCCTGAGCGGCCCGGGCATCGGATCCAGTTGCCGGGCGGGAGCACCCATCAGCCTTCCTCCTCCCGTTCGGCCAGTTTGAGAGCCCCCCGCAGGCGAGCCGATCGTGAACGGGGATTGACCGCCAGCTCGGCGTCGTCCGGGGTGATCGCCCGACGGGTGAGGATCGTGGCTTCCGGCTGGTGGCCACAGATGCAGACCGGCAGGTCCGGCGGACACTTGCAGCCGACGGCGAGGTCCGCAAAGAACCGCTTGACCCGGCGATCTTCCAGTGAGTGGAAGGAGATCGCGGCCATTCGCCCGCCGATCACCAGGGTGTCCCAGGCCAGGGGCAGGGCGGCGTCCACCGCCTCCAGTTCGCCGTTCACCGCTATCCGCAGCGCCTGAAAGGTGCGGCGGGCCGGATGACCGGCCCCGAAGCGGGCGGCAGCCGGCACCCCGGCACGAACCGCTTCGACCAGGTCGGCGGTGCTCTCGAGTGGTCGACGGGCCGTGATTTCACGGGCGATGCCTCCGGCGTAGCGCTCCTCGCCCAGTTCACGCAGGATCCGCGCGATACGGTCCTCCGGCCACTGGTTGAGGATCTGGCCCGCGGTCAGCTCCTGGCGGGGATCCATCCGCATGTCGAGCGGAGCCTCGTGGGCGTAGGAGAAGCCCCGTTCGGACGCATCCACCTGGAGCGAGGACATCCCGAGATCCATGTAGATCACGTCGGCGCGGATCCCCTCGGCGAAGAGCTCCGCCAGCGCCAGGCTGAACTCGGACGGAATGAATCGGGTCCGGCAGATCCGTTCGGACTCGAACTCGTGAAATCGGGCCCGGGCGACCGGGTCCCGGTCGATCCCGATGTAGAGCCCTTCCGGCCCGATCCTTGCGGCGGCGAGACGGGCGTGCCCACCGGCCCCGAAGGTGCAGTCGATGACCGTCTCCCCCGGTTTCGGGGAGACCAGATCGACCAGATCGGTCGCCAGCACCGGAATGTGGGTGCCGGGGGCGGGCGTCCGGGACTCGTGATCACGGTCGATCCGGGCGGCAGCGCTCATTCGGCCCCTCCGGCGAAGCTTTCGGCGATCTCCCCGAACTCATCGGCCAGAAGTTCACTCTCCTTCTGCCACGACTCGGCGTTCCAGATTTCGACGTACTCTCCGGCACCGACCACGGCGCAGGTCCCGTCGAGGCCGGCCGTTTCGGCCTGCTTGCGGGTCACCCGGATCCGGCCGGCCGAGTCCAGCTCTCCTTCCGTGGCGTTGGAGTTGAGTACGCGGCGCAGACGGCGGGCGTCGGCCCCAAGCAGGCTGTGCGGGGCGATGTAGCGCTCGGCGATCCGGTCGAAGTCCTCTTTTGCCATCAACCAGAGGCAGGGATCCGGCCCTTTGACCAGAACCACCTCTCCGGCGAGCTGGTCGCGGAAGGCGGACGGGACCGTGAGGCGGTCCTTCACATCGAGGCTGTGTTCGTACTGGCCTCTGAATGCCACCGCGTCTGTCCTTTCCGATGTCCTCGTCCTTGGCGGGCGGTGAAGAGTTGGGCCGGGGTGGTGAAGGCGGGAGGAGCCTCATCACCCCGGCCCTGGCTTCAACTCGGCGAGAAACATACCCCACATCGTCCCACCTTGCAACACAATCTCCCACATCTCCTTCCCGGCCTGACCCCGAGTCCGATCGGAGGCGTCCTGCGGCCTTCCCGCAATCCGGCTTACGGCGCGGAATCCCGCATCACAACACGAATGTACGTTCGTGCTGCAATCTTTTTCGGCAATTTTGCTTTCATCTGCTGTAGGTTCCTCGCATGCCAGACCCAAGCGATGCCAACGCCCTGCGGGGCGCCGAGTTCCGAAAACTGACGCGAACGCCCAAGACCTGGATCTGGATCGGCCTGGCAGCGGCTCTGAGCCTGGCCGTCGGCATCGGCATTTCCGGGGTCGCCGTGGTCGGCCTTTTCATCGCGGCCGTGGTAACCCTCATCGGCATCGGCATCGTGTTCTGGATCGCCGATCACCGCGCCGCCAACGCCTTCTTCAGTTCGTACGCCGAGCAGCGTGGACTCACCTGGCAGAAAGGCGTGAAGACGCTTGACGGCACCAGCAGCTTCCTGCGGAAGGGCGACAGCCGACAGGTGAATCAGCTTTTCACCGGACCGATCGCCGACGGGATCGATGGCTCACTCGCGCTCTACACCTACACGGTCGAGTCAACCGACTCGGACGGCAACCGCGACGAGACCAACTACCCGTTCACCGTGGTCACGGTGAAGATGCCCGAGACAGTCGCCCACGTGAAGGACCTCCGGGTGCAAAGGAAGTCCGGCTTCAAGGCCCTGGAGGGATTCGAGGATGCATTCCGTCGCAGCCATGAGCGGGTCACCTTCGAATCGGAAGCGCTCCGCGACCGTTACGAGATCTTCGTCGAGAAGGAACAGGACCAGGTCTGGCTCCGACGACTGTTCTCCCCCTCCTTCATCGTCTGGCTGACCGAGTCCCCGCCGAAGAAGTTCGCCTTCGAGATCGAGAACGGCTACTTCGTGGCCTATGTGCCAAAGCACCGGGAGAGCACGAAAGCCCTGGACGAGATGTGTGACGTCTCCTGCCGGGTGGCCGACCGCATCCGCTCCGAGGCGTCCGAGACCACGCCGACCGGCACCTGACCCGAATCGCATCCGCGGACGGGACCACTTCGGGTCTGCCCCGCCCCGCAACGATGCGGATAAACCCGCAGTTTCCCCGGTCCGGTTGCGGTAGGTTCCGGCCATGTCCGGGACCCGGGATTCCGCTGCCTCGACCACCTCCGACGGAAAGGAGGTCAGCCACGCGAACGCGCTGCGCCGACAGGAGTTCGCGAACCTGCTGAGGAAGCCCAAGACCTGGATCTGGATCGGCCTCGTGACCGCGATCGGTTGCGCCATCGGATTCGCCGCCGCCGGCCCCGGGGTCGCGGCGGGGGTCGGGGTGGTGCTGATCCTGCTCGGCCTGATCATCACCTTCGCGGTAGCCAGCGGCCGTTCGGAACGAGCGTTTTATCGGGCATACGCGGAGGCACATGGTCTCACCTGGCATGAGACCTACGACCCACTTGACGGCACCAGCCCGCTGCTCCGAAAGGGAGACAAGCAGAAGGTCAACGAGCTCTTCACCGGGCCGATCGCCGAGGGAATCGAGGGATCGCTGGCGCTCTACACCTACACGGTGGAGACCAGGGACACCGACGGAACCACCGACGACACCGACTATCCGTTCACCGTTGTGACGGTGAAGATGCCGGAAACGATCGCCCACATGAAGGAGCTCCGGGTTCAGCGGAAATCCGGACTGAAGGCCCTCGAGGGATTCGAGGACTCCTTCCGCCGCAAGCACGAGCGGGTCACCCTCGAGTCGGAGGCGATGCGTGACCGCTACGAGATCTTCGTCTCCAACGAGCAGGATCCGGTCTGGACCCGACGTCTCTTTTCCCCCTCGTTCATCGTCTGGCTGACCGAGCAGCCACCGAAGAAGTTCGCGTTCGAACTGGAGAACGGCTACTTCGTCGCGTACGTCCCGAAACACCGCAAGAGCGCCGCCCTGCTCGACGAGATGCGGGAGGTTTCCTGCGAGGTTGCGGGTCGAATCCTGAAAGAGGTAGCCGAGACAACCTCACCCGCGGTCGAGTAGCCCGGCTCAGATCCCGGTCGGAAGCACTGTGTCGGCGTTCGCGATCAGGGCGGCGACCATCAGAAGCAACACCGAGGGGACCAGGATCAGGGCGATCACCAGCTGGATCTTGGGCGCCGCCCGGGCCGCCTCCTCCTCGATCGCCCGCCGTTGATCCTGTCGCAGGGTGGCCGACTGGCGGCGAAGCAGATCGGCCAGCGGTGAACCCAGCCTCCGGGAACGCTCCAGCGTGGCGACCAGCGCGGCCATCTCGGGGCCCCCGACCCTTCTCCTGAGCGCATCCAGTGCCCGGGCCTGCCCGCTGCCCCAGGCGATGTCCTCCCCCACCCGGGCCAGTTCCTCGATCAACGGACCCCGGCCGGATCGAGCCAGGTCGGTCAGACTGCCCCCCAGCCCTCGCCCCGAGGCGACCGATACCGCAAGCAGGTCCAGGGCGTCGGGGAGAGCGACGATCATCCGGCGATGGCGGATCCGGGCGGATCTGGCCCGGAGCAGATCCGGCAGAAGGAAACCGGCCAGCACAGCGGCGGCGAGGACCAGCGGTCCCAGTCGCCCCGGAAGCAGTTGCGAGGGTGGAAAACCGAGCATCACTCCGGCCGAAGCCCCGACCAGCCGCAGGGTGCCGGCGCCGCCCCGGCGCCGCCCGGAGGGGCCGGCGGACAAAGCTCTTCGGTCCACGTCCGCCCCCCTCTGCCCCGACCCACCCCGGAAGAGTTCCGAGCCCCCGATCAGGGCCAGTACAACTGCCGTCAGCGCCAGGGCAAGGGGCCAGAGGCTCACGGTTCACCGACCCGGGCCAGTTTCGAGATCGCGAGGAAACCGGCCAGTTGGAGGCAGACCGAGAGTCCGGCGATGATCAACGCCGCCGACGAGCCGAGAATCGAGCCGATGAAACCGGGACGGATCAGCTCGACGAACAGTGCCGCCCCGGCCGGCATCGCCACCACCAGATACCCGGTGAAGCGGGCCTGGGCAGTCGCCGAACGGGCATCCTCCGCAATCCGGTCCCGCTCGGCTGCACCCTCGGCGAAGCGTCGGAGCAGACCGGCCAGATCGCCGCCCGCGAGTTGCTGGCTGATCAGCGCGGTGGCGAATGCGTCCACCCTCGAGGAACTGAACCGGGCCGCCATCGCCCGGATCGCATCGGCGGTCGGGCGACCGGTCTCGAGTTCGTAACGCAACGCGGAAAACTCGTTTCGCGCGGGACCTTCGAGTGACGAGGTTGCTGCGGCGATCGCCCCACGAGGTGAATGGCCGGCGCTGAGGCAGTCGGCGATCGCCCGCGCGATCTCCGGAAGTGAACGCTCCACCGAGCGTCGGTAGCGGCGCCGTCCCCGGGCGATCATCCAGCCGGCCAGAAGCGGCGCCGCGACGGCCAGGAGCAGCCCCGCAACGGGGCCGACGAACCACCAGCCCCCGGCAACTGCGACCAGGGCGATCAACGCGGCCAGCCGAAGCCGCTCACGGGAATCGGGCAGATACCCCTCCAGCCGGGCTCGGCTCACCGGCTCCAGGGCCCGGCGGATCCAGGCGGTGAGCGCCGGGCTGTCCGCAACCGCGTCACGCAGGGCCAGCACCGCCGCGATCCCGGCCAGGGCAGCGAGGACCGGAGCGACACTCATCCTGGCCCCGATCCACGAATCCCGGCGGGGAGACCGGTCTGTATAGCGGCCTCCCCGACTGCCTCGATCGACTCGACCCGGCGCCGACCGTCCTCGACCCGGGCGATGTGGACCACGAAGTCGATTCCGCGGCGCAGCTGCGCCCCGATCACCTCGACCGGCAGTCCGACCCCGGCCATCAGGGCCAGCACCTCGATCCGGGCGAGTGCGTCGCCGGCCGAGCTGGCATGAACCGTCGAAAGCGCCCCGTCATGGCCGGTATTGAGCGCGGTGAGCAGGTCGAGCGCCTCGGCTCCGCGGACCTCACCGATCACGATGCGATCGGGGCGCATCCGGAGCGCGTTCCGGAGCAGGGCCCGGATCGTCACCTCTCCTCGCCCCTCGATCGACGGGGGCCGTGATTCAAGCCGGACCACGTGACTCTGGGCGAGGCGCAGCTCGGCCGCATCCTCGATCGTCACGATCCGTTCGCGATCCCCGATGAAGGCCGAGAGTGCGTTCAGGAGGGTGGTCTTTCCGGACCCGGTGCCACCGCTGATCAGGATCGAACGGCGTTCCGCGATCCGGTCTCCGAGGAAATCGGCCTGATCGCGGGTGAGGGTCCCGTTCGCGACCAGGTCGCCGACCCCGGGCCGGCTCTCCGGAAACCGGCGGATCGAGATCGCCGGTCCGTCCACCGCCAACGGCGGAATCACCACATTGACCCGGGAGCCGTCGGCCCGCCTGGCGTCCGCCATCGGACTCAGCTCATCGACCCGACGGCCCAGCGGGGCGAGGATCCGTTCGATCGTGTTGCGCAGGTGATCCTCGCTTTCGAACCCCGTTTCCAGGGCCGGCTCGATCCGTCCGTTCCGCTCGACGTAGATCTCGTCCTGACCGTTGACCATGACCTCCTGGACGGACCCGTCCTGAAGCAGATCCTCAAGCGGACCGAGCCCCGAAGCGTCGCGTTCGATTCGCTCGACCAGCAGGTCCCGGGTCGAGGTTGAAAGCAGGGAGGCGCACTCGTCAACCGCGTCCCGGATCGCTTCGGACACGGTCTGCTCCGCCCCGGCGCCCTTTCCGGCGTCGCGCCGGCGGTCGACCAGCGAAGCATGGATCTCTCCCGCCAGCGAAGCGATCAGCTGCTCGCGTGTCGGTCCGTCCTGAGGCAGTCCGGTCACCGGAACCCGCCCCGGGGCAGAACGGTCATCCGGCGGGCGAAGCTCTCCGCCTGGATCAGACGTCGGGCTTCGGATCGGGTCAGGCCGAGGGTCACCTGGGTCAGGCCGGGTCCGGCGTCGCTCTCTCCGGTCCGCCCGACCGCAAGCAGGGGCACCGCCCTGGCCGCGGTCACGGTGCGACCGTTACCGCCGGTGGTCGGCTCCGAGGTGACCAGCACATCCACCCTGCCGCGAGCGCCGTTGAGTGCCCCGGCTCCCGAGACCGCCAGTTCAACCGGGGCACGTCCTCTCCCCGCCGGCCGGATCCTGCGCCGGGTGCCGCCCGGAACCCGCAACAGATTCCCGGTCAGGTAGCTGCCCGCCGGAACCGGCGCGGCCAGCTCCAGGCCGGTCGCATCGGCCATCTCCCCGAGCGCCGCGACCGGAACAAAGCGGATCGGGACCCGCCGCAGCTCGAGGCTCCGGGAAACCGTTTCGGGAGTTATTCGCTCGCCCGGAGGCAGATCCCGGGTCACCACCACCACCGGTCTCAGCTCGCCGTAGCGATCGGCCACCGAGGAGCTGTACCCGGAGACCAGCATCATCGCCATGGCTCCCGCCCCGATCGCCCCGGCGAGCAGAAGCAGGGCCCGGCGCCGCCGACTCACCAGTTCACCCGGACACTTCCCGCGGGGCGACGGATCCGGGAGCAGGGCAGAGCGAGAGCCGCAACCGAGCCGGACTCATCGAAGGTGAGTTCAAGCCGGCCACCGTGATTCTCGATCGCTTCACGGGCGATTCCGAGACCGTGCCCGTGGTTCTCGTCCCCGCGCTGCCGGGCCATGATTTCCGCCGGTGAACCCTGTCTTTCCGGCGGCCGTGAACTCCGGCCGGAATCGGTGATCTCCACCCGGACCCACCGGCCGATCGCCTTCGCCTCGACCCGGATGTCCGGTCCGCCGTGTTCGATCGCGTTCAGGATCAGGTTTTCGATCGCCCCGCAGAGCACGACCCCGTCGCCCCGAACCAGGACGTCACCGCCGAGCCACGAGAGCTCGATCTCGGCTCCCGCGAGATGGGCCCGGGAACGCCACCGCCGCACGCAGGAATCGACCATCAGCCGGCAGGCGATCAGTTCGGAGCGATCCACCCCGGGTCCGCCTCCGTTCAGGGTACGGTCGAGGCGGCCCACGGCCTGGATCGCCTGCCGCACCGACGGCCCCGGGCCCTCCAGGGCCAGAACCTGAAGCGGACGACGGACCTCGTGGAGCGCCCGGTTCAGTGATGTCCGCAGGCGGAACAGCCTGATCTCGCGCCCGGTCAAAGCCAGGATCAGTCCGCACATGACGACCAGAAACGGCTGATCCAGCGGCTGGACGGCCAGGATCGGGACCACCGCACTCACGGGCCCACCAGCCGGTACCCGACACCCCAGCAGTTGGTCACGAATCTCCCGTTCTCCGGGTCCAGCTTGCGACGCAGCCGGCTGGCATGGGATTCGAGCGTTCGGGTGTGCCCGAGTGACCGGTACCCCCAGACCTCCCGCAGAAGTTCCTCCTTCGAGAAGACCCTGGTCGGCTCGCCCGCCAGCACCGCGAGCAGCTCGAACTCCTTGGCCGACAGCCGGAGCAGCCTGCCGTCGATCCGGGCTGCCCGCTGTCTTCGGTCGACCTCGATCCCCTCGACCCGGAGGATCGCTTCCATCTGGCCGCAGCGTCTCAGCACCGCCCCGATCCGGGCCAGCAGTTCGCTGTAGCTGAACGGCTTCAGAACGTAGTCGTCCGCTCCCTGCTCCAGCCCGCGGATCCGGTCCCGTTCGCTGCTCCGCCCGCTGATGATGATCACCGCGAGGTTCACGTCGAAACCATTTCCGTTTCCGCCGATTCCCCTCACCTCCCGCAGCAGGTCGAGCCCGGAACCGTCGGGAAGCGACAGGTCGAGCAGCAGCAGGTCGGGCCGACAGTATTCGCACTGGTGCAGGGCGTCGGCGGCGGTCGGGGCCGCCAGCACCTCGAAGCGGTCGGCGGTCAGATGGTCGCAGAGCAGCTCGAGGGTCGGGCGATCGTCCTCGCAGACCACGACCCGGGCTCCACGGATCGCCTGCCGACTGAGTTCATCCGGAGTGGCGAGCACGGGACTCATCTCAGATCCCCGCCCCGTCCAGCCGGCGGGCCCCCGCAAGCAGCGTTCGGACTCCGTCCAGGTCGAATATGTCGCGGGGGACGAGCTCCACCACCAGATCCGCGCCGGGAGTGCGAAGGAAGATGCCGGGCCGAACCCCGAGAGTGAATCGCTTCAGGCCGCCATCCGCGGTCAGGAAGGCGACGTGGATCGGAAACCTCATCCCGTGGGTGTGGATCGAGTGGCAACGGGGGATGATCAGCCCTGGTCCTGCCTGGTCCCGGTCGAGCAGGGCCAGCCCGAGCAGACGCACTCTCCCCGAGGCAACCGGGAGGCTCAACCCTCCGACCCGTCGCCGTTCCAGTTCCGCGAATCTCGGCGTTTCGTTCATGTCCCTCTAAGGCACGGAGAGCAAGGACTCTCCCCCCTGTCGGCTCCATCACCGCCTGCAACAAAGCGCCCGGGGTGCAACCCGGCGTTCACCGACCCCGAACCGGGAGTGGCAGTCTCCTGCCCGCGGCATGATGCCCCGAGTGCATGGGTCGGCTGGGGGTCGACCACGCATCAAGGCTTCAACGTGAATCGAAAGACCACCCGAAGAGGGAATTACGAGTCGGGCACCGACTACGTGCTCGAGTACGGCGAGCTCCGCTTTGCCTTCAACGAACGCGACTTCAGTCAGCGGGTCGAACAGGCTGCGGTACGGCTCGGTTTCACCTCTCCCGGTCTCACCTACGGAGAGATGCACGACCTGCTCCAACTCGCCGTCAGTGGCGAGATCGAGGAGCCGTCATCGGACCTCGGCGTTCATGTGGCCCACCACTGGGAGGATCTGGCCGGACCCTCCAGCCAGAGCTTCGTCCACTGGATCAGGCGTCTGGTATTCCGGGGCGCCTGGCTGGATCAGCGGGTCAAGGAAGGTGAACTCGATGTGGTTTTCGACGAGCAGCGGCAGAGCTTCGGCTACATCCAGCCGGAACGTGGCCCGGACCTGATCGAGCTGGCCAAGGAACCTTCCTGGCGGAGAGTCGCCTACCGCAGATAACGGGCCGGCCGGCCCGTCTCGCGGTCAGAGCCGGCTTCTCAGCTCCTCGTTGCTGGACGTTCCGCGGACCAGTTCGGCCAGCCGGGAGGCAGCCGCCGCACCGTCGAGCTGCTCCAGTTCGGCCCGCAGTCGCCCGATCGCCTCAAGTCCACCTTCATCATGGATCTGGCTGCGCACCGTGACCACGCATCCGGCCAGGTCGAAGGCCGGGGTGATCCCGGAGGCGGCCAAGGCGGCATCGAGCCGCATCGTCGCGGTTTCGCTGGTGTGAACCGCGTAGAGCACGTCCTGGTCACCTGGCGCCCCGAGCAGGGCGGTGGCGATCACCGTGACTGATCCGGCGCCCTCCTCTTCGAGCTCACGGCCAACACCGAAGAACGGCTTGACCGATCCGGCATCCCCGAAGGCGCTGCCGAGCCTGGTCAGGGAATCGATGATCAGAACCACGTCCTCACCGGCCTCGGCCTGGCGCTTGGCCCGGGTGAGGGTGCGCTGGGCAAGCTTCACCTGTTCGTGGGCGCCGAGGTCGGCCGGGGCGGCGGAGATCTCGGCCTGCGGGACTTCACGGTTCCAGGCGGTCACCTCTTCCGGACGTTCGTCGACCAGAAGCACCGAAACCCGGGTCTCCGCTCCGCCGGCAGCAATGGCCTTGGCGAGGGCCCGAAGCAGCGTGGTCCGGCCGGACCGCTGCTGGGCCTGAACCAGGATCCTCTGTCCGAAGGCCAGCGGGACCAGCAGGTCGGTCGCCCGGGCGAGCACGTCTTCACCCTCGATCGCAAGCGGGATCGGCCGATGTGGCGTGACCGGGGTCAGGCTGTCAAACCGGGGCTGGCGGTCATCCGAGGGCTCGCCCCCGTTGACTTTCTCGACCCGGACCAGTGAGGGTCGTCGCTCACCGCGGCGGGCCGGACGGACCGGACCCGACACCTCGTCTCCCGCGCGCAACTCGCAGCGACGGATCTGGGCCGGAGAAACGTGAATACCGGCTTCCGGGGCACCCTCGCCCCGGATCACGCCGCTACCGCGGGGAAGGATGTCAAGCACACCGGTTATTTCCGTCAGTTCGGGTTCGGTCGACGCATCCTCGCTGCGACCTTCATCCGCGGACTGCTTGTGTTTCTCCCCGGTTTCGCCACCCCGTTCGCGATCCTCGCCCGTAGATCCTTCGCGATCCGAACGGCGCCGTCGGGAGCGTCGGGAGCGCCGGGAGCGGGACCGACCGGAATCCGGGCCGGAGTCCGGACCGTCGCCCGCAGCTTCACGCTCCGCACCATCCCCGTCGGAATCCCCCAGCCGCTTGATCAGTTCCTCGCGTCGAAGCGTCCGGAACTTCTCGATCCCGGCGCGGTCGGCGAGCTTGTGAAGTTCGGCCAGCGATCTGGCTTCGAGGTCTCCCATCGATCAGCCCTGGCCCTTGGCCCGGTGATCCTCGACCAGCCCGCTCAGCCACCTGCCGAACTCCGGCCGGCTGCCCCAGTCCTCGCCGAACTTGGCGATCCCGGCGGTGGTCAGGGGGTGGTTCAGCATCTGCTTGAAGACCTTGTAGGGGACGGTGGCGATGTCGCAGCCGAGCGAGGCCGCGACGACCATGTGTTCAGGATGCCGGATCGAGGCGGCCAGCACCTCGGACTCGAACCTGCCTTCGCCGACCACGTCGATCATCTCCTCCAGCACGGAGGTCGAGTTGACCGAGATGTCATCCAGCCGCCCCATGAAGCAGGAGACGATCCCGGCTCCGGCCGAGGCTGCGAGCAGGGCCTGGTTCGGGGAGAAGACCAGGGTCATGTTGATGTGGGTTCCCTCGTCGGTGAGGGTGCGGCAGGCGGTCAGACCGGCCTCGCCGAACGGAACCTTGACCGTGATGTGCTTGTGAAGCTCGCGCAGGGCGCGGCCTTCCTCGATCATGCCCTCGGCCGTTTCGGAGACGACCTCGGCCGAGGTGGAGCCACCAACGAGGTCGGCGATCCGCTTGATGCTCTCGCCGGGATCATGGTCTTCCTTGGCCAGCAGCGATGGGTTGGTGGTGGCGCCGGAGAGGACGCCCCAGGCGGCGATCTCCTCAACCTCGGCGACCGAACCGGTGTCGATGAAAAGTTTCATGTGGTGAAGGTTATTGAACCCGGTCCCGCACCCACTTCCCATGGTGGGCACCGATGCCGTCAAATGCGCCGGTTCCGGCGCCGACCGCCCGGGAGGTGGTGATGATCGAGAGTCCCGACCCGGGAATGAACGCCGGATCAGAACGCCGGACCGCCGGCGGCCGGGTTGAGACCCTCGGCCTTGACGGTGGTCAGCCAGGCTTCGGCCTGACGGTTCCGTTCCGTCTCGGACCAGCCGAGTCGGTCCCCCATCACCCCGACAACCCCGGCCACCGATTCAGGGCTCGCCAGGTGGACTGCCGCGGTCAGCCCCAGCCTGGTTCGCCGAAGCAGCACATCGGCGATCGTGACCGCCTGCTCCCGTTCGATCGCCACCGCGACTTCCGCCAGGAGGTCCGGAAGGCCGGGGACGATCGGGGATCCCAGCGCCGGCTCCGCCTCGACCAGCTGAAGAACCCGGCGGGCGGTGTGGCCGTAACGAAAGGCGAGCTGTTCGGCAACCTCGGAACCGAGTTCCCCGGGGAGTTTCAGTGTGGCCGGATCGATCTCCATGCCAAGCGGAATCTCGGCGGTCTGGCAGCGGGCCATGCGGCCCGAGCGGTGGACGATCCGGTCGACCGTATCTTTGGCCATTCGCCGCCAGGTGGTCAGCTTGCCACCGGTGATGGTCAGCATCCCCGACGAGGTTTCGTACAGTTCCGCCTGCCGTGAGATGTCCACCGACTTGCGGGGATCTCCGGTCGAGATCAGCGGGCGGACCCCGGCGTAGGCCCCGACCACATCCGACTCGGTCAGTGACCTGCCGGTGAACTCGTTAACCGCCTCGAGCAGATAGGTGATGTCGTCCCCGGTCGGGGCGACCTCCTCGATCCCGCCGTCGTGGTCGACGTCGGTGGTCCCGACCAGGGTCCGTCCGTACCAGGGCAGGGCGAAGATCCGGCGCCCCTCACCGGCCGGGATCACCGCCGCCGCCCGGCCCATGTCAAAGACTTCCGGGTCAAAAAGCAGGTGGGTTCCCCGGCTCGGGGCGATCCGCGGGATGTCCTCCTCGTGCTCGATCTCCCCCGGCCGGATCCGGTCGGCCCAGACCCCGGTCGCGTTGACCACGTTGTCGGCACCGACCCTCACGGTCTCCCCGCCGAGGGCATCGGTGAACTCGACCCCGTCGGCCCTGCCGTCCTTCACGGTCACCTTCGAGACCGGGGCGTAGTTCAGACTCACCGTGCCGAAACGCTCCGCCTCCCCGAGCACGGTCAACACCAGCCGGACGTCGTCGGTCTGGCAGTCGTAGAAGAGATACGCCGACTCCGGGTCACGATCGGCCAGCGAGGGCACCAGCTCGAGGATCTCGTCACGGTCGATCGTGCGATGCCGGTCCGGTGACCAGGACTCCTCCGCCTCGGCCGGACGCCGTCGCCACCGTGCCGCGCGTTTCTGGCGTCCGGTCCGCACCCCGGCCAGCACGTCGTAGGCGTTCAGGCCCAGCCCGACAAAGCGATCCGGTTTCTCGTCCTTGAAGCTGGGAACGAGAAAGGGGGTCGGATAGACCAGATGCGGGGCCAGCTCGACCATCAACTGGCGTTCGAGCAGGGCCTCCCGGACCAGGCCGAGGTCGAAGTTCTCGAGATAGCGAAGTCCGCCGTGGACCATTTTCGAGGATCGGGAAGAGGTCCCTATCGCGTAGTCCCTGGCTTCCAGCAGGGCCACCGAGTAGCCGCGGGATGCGGCATCGAGCGCAACTCCGGCCCCGGTGATTCCCCCTCCGATCACAACCACCTCGAACTGTTTGCCGGCGATGTTCTCGAGCGCTTCGGTCCGGTTCAGCATCGACTTCCTTCTACCACCGGAAGCGGCGGGCCAACCAGATGGTGCCGCCGCAGAGCCCGCCCGACACAGCCAGGCAGATCAGGATCGCGATCCACGGTGACGGGGTCGGCCCGGGAGCCGAAGCGGCCAGCACTGCCTCGCTGGGCACGACCGGGGTGACGGTCGGCAGCGGCGTGGAGGACTCACCGGTGGCGGGTGGCACGGTCGTGCTGCCCGAGGATCCCGAACCGGATGCGGAACCGGATCCACCCGAACCGGAACCGCCCGATCCGGTACCGCCCGATTTTCCGGATCCACCCGAACCGGATCCACCCGAAGAAGACGAGGGTGTGGAGCCGGCTGCCGACCCGGGGCTGTAGGTCGGGGTCGAGCTTCCGGTCGAGCTGCCGGTCGAGCTGCCTCCGGAGCCGGAATCGGTTTCCGACTGCTTCGCTTTCACGAAGTCGTTGCAGTTGCGCGGCTTGCCGTAGAAGTACGGCACCTGGGCCAGGGAGGGCAGCGCCTGCGCGGTCACCCAGATCGAATCCATCTGACCGGAGTCCCCCTTTCGGCGGATGTATCCCTTCGGGGTCTGCATCGATCTCAGATAGTCGAGCGCGGTGAACCCGCCGTCTCTCATCGCCTTGACGTCGTACCGGGCACCCAGCATCCCCTGAATCGCCAAGGCGGTGGACTGGCTGTTGGTGCCGCCGCTGGCCCCGTTGTCGAAACCGCCGTTCTTGTGCTGCTGGCGCTGGAGGTATCCGATTCCCTTGCCGGCGAAACCCTTCCCGCCGACCACCAGCATCACGGCCCCGGTTGTGTCCGGGTTGCTCGGCGCCTTCCGGCTGATCCCCCATCCGCCATTTTTGTGCTGGGACTTGCACAGCCACCGTTCGGTGTCGGCCACAGTCGAACGTTTCTCACCGACCGACCGCAGCGCCATGACCGCCCAGGCTGCCGTGTTGATCCGGCCGCCGGCGGTGCCGTTGCGTTTGATCTGCCGCACCAGCTTACGGACCAGATTGGTGCCGCCCAGCGAACGTGGATCCCGGTTCGCAGCCTTCATCGCCAGCACCGTCTTCGCCAGGTTGCCGATCGCCTCGGCCGGTGGCGAGACGTTGTAGATCCCGTTCCTGTTTCTCTTCAGCCACTGAATCGGGTCGGAGCCACCGTTGACCTTCACCGTGTCGATGCTGCGGCCGAGCCGTCCCAGGGCGAGAATCGAGTCCGTGGTCATCCCGAGGCTGGAGTCCATCCCGGGCTCGCGACCGAATCCGCCGTCCGGGTTCACCTGCTTGGCCAGCCACTGCTTGCCGTTGGTAACCGGGCTGGCCGCGGACGCGTCCCGGGGTGTCGCAAGGCCACCCAGGGCCAGCCCGGCCAGGGAGAAAACCACCAGAGTGGGTCCGGCCGCGCCGGCTGCCCGGCGCCACTCGAACCGTTCCCGGAACCGGGTGAGCGCGGCGATCATCGCCGGTCCGGCGACCAGGGCGAAGATGATGTTGCCGGTCATGTGTGCGAGATCGAAGGGAATCGCTCTTACCTCAAGTGCAAGGTATCGGGCGAGGGACATCTCGCCACCGTAGGAAACCATTGTCTGCAGGTTCATCAGCGCCCCGAAGGCGATACCGACCAGACCGCAGACCGCGGCCAGCGTAAAGCGTCCGGCCCGGCCCGAGGTCAATTTCCAGAGTGCTGCACCGGCGATCCCGGCCAGCCCCCAACCCAGCATCTGCCAAGGGGTCCAGGCGCCCTGCCCCAGCCAGAAGTTCGAAACCAGTCCGCTGATCGCCCCGACCGCGAAACCGGCCGCCGGACCGAGCACGTAACCGGCGATGAGCACGATGTCGGTCGTCGCGACCACATTCGGAATCGGAGCGAGGACGATCCGTCCGGCGACCGCCAGCGCCGCCAGTACCGCCACCAGGGCGACGGTCCGGGAGGGTGGACGTGAGCGTTCGTACCAGATCATCCCGCCGCCGAGGGCGAGGGTGAGCAGGAGGAAGCTGGTGATCTGCCAGCTCACGGGGATCGATCTCCGGCTTCGCCTCGGAGCCACTCGATTCCGTCCTCGACCGTGATCACGCCGGGGCGATCGAGGGTCCGGGCGGTTTCGGTGGCGAAGTACCACCCGCCCGAGAGGATCAGTCCGGTTGGTGCGTCGGCGATCAGCACCCCGTCCCCCAGCAGGATCACCCGGTCGGCGAAGCTGGCGGCGAACTCGACGTCGTGGGTGGCGATCAGAACGGCCGCCCCGCGGCCGGCGAGGTCCGAGCCGAGGTCGGCCAGGCTCCGTTTCAGGGAACTGTCCATGCCACGGGTGGGTTCGTCCAGGGCGACCAGCCCCGGCAGCGTCTCCCCCTTCATCCGGCCGGCGAGGGTGATCGCGAGGGCCAGCCGCTGACGTTCCCCGCCGGAAAGATCCCGGGGGTCCGCGGAGAGATCGATCGAAAGTGATACCGCGTCGAGCGCAGCCTTCCCGTCCGGGCCCGAAAACTCGTCTTCGACCCGATCCCGGACCAGAAAGTCCCCCGGGTTCTGGGTCAGGAGCGCCATCTCACCGGGGGTCTCGATCCGGCCCTTCACCGGTTCGATCAGGCCGGCGGCGGCCCTGAGCAGAGTGGATTTTCCGGCCCCGTTTCGCCCCATCAGAGCCACCCGTTCACCCGGCTCGATTCGCAGGTTGATTCCCCGGAGGACGTCCACCTGTCCTTCACCCAGGTCCAACTCCACCCAGAGCGAGTCTGCTGAAAGTGCAGACTCCGGTCCTGCCCTCCGGCCACGCCGACCCTTCCGGCCGACCGGTGCTGGCGCTTCGCCGAACGAGTGGTGACCGGCCTCGTCCCCGGCCAGGCCGAGTTCATGCAGCCGCATTTTCGCTTCCCGCACATCGACCGGGGGCGGAGCCAGCCCGGCCCCGGTAAAGAGGCGGGCCAGCGGGGTCGAGAACCCGGGGCCGGACGCTTCGGCAAACCCGAGGAACCCGCGTGGCGATCCATCGAACCCGATCCGGCCGTCCATCATCGCCACAACCCGGTCGCTGATCGGCAGGCAGCGTTCGATCCGGTGTTCGGCCACGATCACCGCCACCCCCCACTCCCGGTTCAGCCGTCGCAACAGCCACAGCAGCTCGTCCCCGGCCACCGGATCGAGCTGCGAGGTCGGTTCGTCGAGCAGGACCAGCGGCGGGCGGGTGACCAGCGCGACCGCGAGCGCCACCCGCTGGGTCTCGCCGCCGGACAGATCGTTCACCGACCGGTCGAGCAGGTGGCCGATGTTCAGGGCCAGAGCCACCTCCTCCACCGCCCGGGCCCGGACCGCCGGATGGATCCCGCGGAACTCGAGCGGCAGGTCGAGTTCCGCCGCCACCGTGGTCGAAACGATCTGGGTTTCCGGGTCCTGGGCGACGTAGCCGACGGATGCCGCCAGTTCACCGGGCCCGGTCTCGAGCATGTCCCGACCGTCGACCGTGACCCGGCCGGAGATCGTACCCCCGAAATAGTGCGGCACCAGACCACTGGCGACCCTGAGCAGCGAGGTCTTGCCGGAGCCGGATTCTCCTGCCAGAAGCAGAAACTCGCCCGGGTTGACAGCCAGATTCACGTTGTCCAGGGTCGGTCTGCCGGCCTGGTTGTAGGTGAACCCGAGGTCACCGATCTCCAACACCGGGGCACTCGACCGGGGGGTCGAGTCGCGGTCAGCGGGCCGCACGGGACCGTCCCCCCTTCGCCCGGGCGGCCAGCCCGGCGGCAGCGAAAGCGACTGCCGACCCGATCGAGAAAGCATCCGGCGACCAGACGACGGCCGGATACGCGTCGAGGCCCCCGACCGCGCTGATCAACAGCCCCAGGGCGATCACCGCCAGCAGAGTTCCGGTGAGCACAAGCCGCCGGTCGTGGCGGGAGGGAACCGGGGCCGCCCTTCCCGCCGGACGGTCGAGACCGTATCCGCGCAGCTCCAGCGTGGCAGCCACATCCACCGCCCGGTCAAGCGATCCCGCCAGCAGGCGGTTCGCCATCGCCGCCCGGCCGACCGGCCGGGCCCCGGGTCCACGCAGACGGGCGGCCTCACCGAGGCGGGCCAGGTCGGCGGAAGCGAGCGGCACCAGCCGGGAAACCAGAGTGGCAGTCAGCGCCGACCGGTGGGCGATACCCCGGGCAGCCCGCAGGATCCGGTCGGGATCGACACAGGCGGACCAGACCCCGATCACGATCATCGTCGCCATCACCCGCAGCCCGATCACGAGACCGGCCGCGATCGCCTCCAGGGTGACGTCGACCCGGCCAAGCAGAGGCCACTCACCGAGGCGAAGCAGGACCGTGGCACCCCGGCCGGTGGTCAGCGCGTTCACGACCACCATCGTGATCATCAGCAAGAGACCGAGCCGGAAGGAGAACCGGACCGCCCGCCCGGCCCCGCACGAGAATCCCGCGATCGCCGCACCACACGCCACTCCGATCAGGACCAGCGGATCCGAGGAGAGGAACCCGACCAGCAGAAAAGCTCCGAGATAGACCGAAACCGCAGCCAGCGAAGCGGTCTGAAGCGGCTCCCGCCGCGGCACATATGCGAGCGGCGAGATCATCGAGTCAGCCGCCTCCTTCCGTCCAGGGCAGCGACCCGACCTTGTCGACCACACCGACCGCCGCATACCGACGGGCGAGATCGCCACGATCCAGGATCCCGACAGCCCGTTCAACTCCGGCATCGCTGCCCCCGGTGAGGATCCAGACCGGCGGGGACTGACCGCGTCTGATCGCGGCAACCAGGCCGGCGTCGGGACCCAGGTCCACAGCCGGACGGGCGTTCCGGTCCAGCCCGATCAGCCGGTCTTCCTCGAAACGGGCAAACACCCCGCTGCGTGCCGGGCCGGCCGCCAGTTGGCGACCCTCCGCCCGATCAGCGATTTCCGACCACGGGCCGACCAGCACCCGGATCGCACTCTCCGGCAGGCCGGCGTTCGATGTACCGCCGCCGGCCGTCACCTCCAGGTCCGCCCCGTCCGATCGCAGCCGATCCGAGGCTTCCGTGCATGTCCCGTGGTCGGTCAGACAGACGACCCCGGCCGACCAGCGGGTTCCGTCGTAGCCGGTGGTGAACGGTGCCGGGTAGACCCCGACCACCGCCCCTACCTGCATCGCGTCGGTCCAGTCCCGGTAGTCCCACCACACGGTGTCACCGTCCGCGAGGGGGTAGTCGGCCGAGCCGCGCTCCGCCACCACCCCGTTGACCGAGTAGAACCAGTCGGAGCTCCGACCCTCCCGGATGGTGCCCGAAAGGCCGTTCACCGACTGGACGAATCCGCCGCCGTAAGCGGTTTCAAGGTCTGTCGCCCGGTCCAGCAGGCCGAGCGCCGTGGAGGACTCGTTCACCGCGGTCGAGGGATCTTCGACGATCAACTCCCGACCGTAGTCCCGGGTGACGAGCAGGGCCGCCCTGCCGGTGTCTTCACCCGGTCCGAATCCGCAGCCGGACAGGACGGCGACCAGGATCGCAAGCATCCCGAGGGAGCATCCGACTCTGGCCGCCGTTTCCTTCATCCGGTTGTGAGTCCGGCGATCAACGGATTCTGATCAGCGCCCGGTTGGAGGGGATCAGTCCTGCCCTGCGGGCGATCGTCCTGACCTGACGCCTCACCTTGATCCAGGTGTAGCCGTTGGCATTGGTCCGCCTGGTCGCGCCCATGACCTTTGCGCCCTTGACCGGAGCACGTTTGCCCGCGGTGTTGTAGGCGAACACCCGAACCCGGACCTTCTTGCCCTTCTTCACGCGGGCCGGGGCCCTGAGGTAAAGCGCGTCCGGGCTGAGCGCTTCCCAGGAGCGGTTCAGGTACAGCAGGATCGAGTCCCCACTCTTCACGTCGAGGCCCTCGATTCCGACCTGGGCCGACGCGTAGTTGGTGCGGATCTCCCACCACTCCTTGTCCTTGGCGGTGATTCCGGCGAGTCCGCAGATCCCGAAGCCGTAGTCACCATCGGAGATCTTCAGCGGCCGCAGGGCCGCGTTGTTTGCCGCCGCGTCCGCGAGCAGATTGATCGCCTTGGCGCCCTCGATCGTGCGGGCCGGACCGGCACTGCCGCTGAGGCAGCCGGCGTCCGGCTTGATCGTGGCGGTGTCGGCGGTGGCCTCGCCGTCGAAAACGACCTTGCCCTGCCAGGTCACAACCCTCAGGTTGGCCTTGGCGCCGGCGGCCGAAGCGGCCGGTGCGGCCAGGAACGCCGCGACCAGGGCGAGCATGAGAGCAAACCCCAGCAGGATGCCCGGAGCGGGAGAAACGGTACGTCTAGTCATCTGTGTCCTTTTGCCGTGCGGCCTGTTCGCGTGGCCGCGGTTTGTCGGGACGTCCCTTGCAGGGACGCGAAGTCGGCAGGTCTTCGGACTTGGACGTGTTCGTGGAGACAGCCTTCCCAGGTCGTGACCCAGTGGCTTTGAGCCTCCCGGTTCGTCCCTACCGCTGCGCGCCAGTTCCGGATTTCGACCGGATTCCCTGACCCCGCATCTCGGGGGTTGAACCGACTTCATCGCCGATGATAGGGGTTTCCGGCTAACCTGCACGTTTCGCCGGTAACGGTTGCCGCCCCGACGGGCCAGCCGATCCGATCACCGTCGATCCCCTCAAACCCTGCCGATGGACCTCCCTTCCTTCCTGACCAACCTCTTTCCGCTCGCCCTCGGGCCGAGCTGGCTCGATCCCGACCAGCTGATCCGGACCTTCGGCCTGATCGGGGTGCTGGTGATCGTGTTCATGGAGTCCGGCCTGATGGTCGGCTTCTTTCTGCCCGGGGACTCGCTGCTCTTCACCGCCGGCCTGCTTTCCGCCCACGATGTGCTGCCGGACATCTGGATTCTGCTGGTCACCATCCCGATCGCCGCGATCGCCGGCGACCAGTGCGGCTACTGGATCGGTCGGCGGTTCGGCCCACCGCTGTTCAACCGGCCCGACTCCCGCTTCTTCAAACGGGAGTATGTGGACCAGACCGCCGCCTTCTTCGAGAAGCACGGCACCAAGGCGATCGTGCTGGCCCGCTTCGTGCCGATCGTCCGGGCCTTCGTTCCGGTGATGGCCGGGACCTCGAGAATGGACTACCGCCTCTTCCTCACCTTCGACATCATCGGTGGCATCCTCTGGGGTGCAGGGGTGACCGCCCTCGGTTACTTCCTCGGCCAGATCGATTTCGTCCGGGAGAACATCGAGAAGATCCTGATTCTGGTGGTTCTCGTTTCGGTAATCCCGGTGGCGATCGAGCTGATCCGGGCCCGTCGCAGCGCCCGGACCCACCAGAAGCCGGAACCGTTCGAGAATCCGATCGACGAGCACGGCGAACCGGTCCACCACCACGACGCCGCCCCGGCCGACTCCGACGCCTGAAACGGAGAAACCCGCGTAGAACGCGGGTTTCGAGGTACCGCTACGGGGAATCGAACCCCGGTTTCCGGACTGAGAATCCGGCGTCTTAACCCCTAGACGATAGCGGCACGGTCCCGGGATACTAGCAAGGCGGATGGGGTCCGCTCCGGTCTGGCCAGGCCGCGCTGGAGCGCCCGGAATCGGTAAAGTCCCGACCTCCCCGCGGCTGTGGCGGAACTGGTAGACGCGCAGGCTTCAGGTGCCTGTGTCCGAAAGGATGTGGAGGTTCGACTCCTCTCAGCCGCACTCCGCTGGTTGCAGTACGGGCCGGGGGGGGGGGGGCGGCGGCGGCGGCGGTCGAAACAGTTGCCGAGCAACTGTTTCTCACCGGGAGTTCCGGCATCCCCGCCCGGCGACCACAGCCGTGAGGCCCGCAACCTCATTTTCACCGGACCCGAGGAACCCCACACCGCCACAGCTCCGTGGAGCAACTGTTTCTCACCGGGAGTTCCGATCCCACCGGCCCGACTCCAGAGTCATCGAGGGAGACCTTCGGACTATGTGACAGGTCTCCCTCGATGGGTGGCGGATGGTTTGGGCTCTCCTGGTTGCTTTGGCAGGGCATCCACGCTGGATCGCCGCCCGGACGAGTGTCCTGTTAGGTTTCCGGTCTGCTCGACGGCAATCGACATCGGTCTTCGTCCCGTCCCAACGGCTTTCCGGCAAAGGAGCAACGAGTGTCCCGTCTTTCCTCACGTTTTTCGGTCGTTCTCGGCACCACCCTCTGTCTCGGGGCCCTGGCCGTCGTCGGATGCGGCGGCAGCTCCAGTCCGGCTGCTTCCGCCGATGCGACCTGCGCCGACTTCGGCAAGATGTCGGATGAAGATCGAGGTCCACGGCGCAGCTGGTCCTCGAAGCCAACAACGTCCCGACCGATGGCCTCGGCGCCGGGGTCAAGATCGACGGAGCCGTGCTCACGCTCAAGGCGTACCGTGGTCAGCGGTGACACCGCCACGGTGAACAACGTCACCGACATCGGTGACGCCGCCAGAAGCTTTCAGCAGGGCGTCGAGAACTCCTCCGGCAACGGCAGTTCCGCCAAGTAGCCGCCACTCCTCTCGCTCCGGTCCCGACCCCTCCCGTTCCCGCCCGGGCGGAACGGTGGGGACGTCCACGCCTGAGCCCGGATCAAGTGCCGTGAAGATCTACTCCTGGAACGTGAACGGGATCCGGGCGGTGGTCCGCAAGGGTGAGTTCGGCCTTTCGTGGATACTCACTCGCCGGATGTCTGCCTGCAGGAAACGAAGGCCACCCGCGGCCAGGCCGAGCTGGATCTGCCCGAGTACGAGGATTCTGGAACTCGGCCGAGCGCAAGGGTTCTCGGGCACCGCGATCTTCAGTCGGGAGAAGCCGATCTCGACCATGAACGACTTCGCCGACGGGATCTCGGCCGAGTTCGGCCTGACCGCCGATGAGTACGGCGATCCGATGCGCGAAGGCGGTACTGACCGCCGAGTACGCAGTTCTTCCTGGTCACCGCCTACGTCCCGAATGCGAAACGGGACCTGACCCGGACTCAAGCTACGGGAGAAGCAGGATCCGGCGATGCTGGCCCACCTTCAGGAGCTGGAGAGGACCAAACCGGTCGCCTCTGCGGGGATCTCAACGTAGCCCACACCGAGGACGACCTGGCCAACCCCAAAGCGAACCGGGGAGAGCACGGCTTCACCGACGAGGAGCGATCCGGCTTTCAGCGGTTCATCGACGCCGGGTTCATCGACACCTACCGCGAGTTCAACAAGGGCAACGGCCACTGCTGGTGGTCGTACATGTCGAAAGCGAGGAGCGAAACGCGGGCTGGCGGATCGACTACTTCCTGATCTCCCTCCCCCGCCCTGACCGGTTTGCGGAGGGTACCCGCGGATGGCTCCGGTCGTCTCGATCGAAAAGGTGGGCGGATGGGTGGTTTGCGGAGGTTACCCGCCGCTCAGATGTCGGCAGCAGGTTTCTCTCAGTATCCGACGGACAACCCTGTCCTCGGAGCTTCTGGCGGGGCTGTTCTGACTACCTCACCCGCACCCGCTTTCTGCCAGTTTTCGCCTTGGTGTGGGCCGCCGAGACCCTGAACTTGACGACCGTGCGCCGGTGGCGGCGAGCACTCCGCTTCATCCGCACCGGCACCTTCACCCACCGGGTCCGGCCGGGCCAGAGGTTGGCGGCACGGCGGGTGTTCCTGCGCATCCACTTGCCGTAGGCCGTGACCCGGACCCGCTTGGCCACCGCGGTGCCGTTGTTGCTCACCCGAACGTAGAAGGTTCGCTTCTGGCCGCGCCGCATCTTCCACGGACCTTTGACCTTCACCCACTTCAGGTGAGGGTGCCCTGGCCGCCCGTAGCACCCTTCAGTCACCGGTGGTGCCGAAACGTTCGAGTCGGGGCTGGTGGGCCTGCCGGCATCGTCACGGGTGCCAAGCACAAAGTCGGCCTTCATCCTCCAGGTTCCGGTTGAGCATCTGGCCTCGACGTAGCTGCGGTCGCGTCCGACACTTCCGGGAACCGGCTTTCCGTCATACACCACAGGGCTGGTCGCCGGGATGTTGAGGCTGAACTGGCCGACCGCCGAGTCGAAGGTCAGGACCGGAATCGACATCGTCAGAGTCCCGTTCCGCTGAAGCACTCCGCTCATGTAGACACCGGCTCCGGTGCCCTTGGAGAACCCGTACACCTTGATCCTTGCGAGACCCGCCCTGGTCCGACCGCCGTTGAAGACAACCAGGACCGGGTCCTTCAGGTTCGGCCCGGAGGCCGAGTTGATTGCCGCCAGGTAGAGCTGTGCGCTGCCGTTGCCGAGCACCGCCTTCGGACAGCGGGCGATCGCGGTCTGTGGCGGCACCGAGAGATTCACCGGCGGCGGGCCGATCTGGTTGTCGGGACAGACCGGAAAGTTCCGTTTCGGCACGAACTTCATGTCGGTCGGGAAGTCAACCGTCACCCGTTTCATCGGCAGGATCTTCGGCGAAGCCGGAAACGGTGCCTTCACCTCGACCCCAAGGCTCAGGTTGGCTGCTTTCGGCAGTTGCCGGTAGAGCTTGCCCGAGCTGGCCTTCAGACTCATGCCGGCCGTGGCTGTCTCGTCGGCACCACGCGCAACCGGTGGCACGAGAGCCAGACTCACCCCCAAACCGATCAGCGCGATCAGCGCGAGGACTGCGTTTCGGGGAAAGTGGACGAGTCGAGGGGAACTCATGATTTCTCCTTCCGCCGGGTTCACCGACTTGAACATTACTGTTCTTGGAGTACCCCTTTGGTACAGGTCTAAACCGTGGGGCCGACCTCGTCACTCGATCCCACTCGGAACGCACGCCCGGAAAGCCGGACCCGGATGCCCGCATTCCGAACGGACACCCGGGTACCGGACGATTCCGATACCTGCTGGCTGAGACGGCGGCTCGGGAGCTACCGCACCCGCACCCAGCGGCTGCCGGTTCTCACCTTGGTCTTCTGGGCGGTGGCCCGGAAGGTGATCCGGGTCGACCGGTTGCGGCGGGCCCGGTTGTTCATCCGGACCGGAACCCGGACCCACCGGCTCGCACCGGGCCACAGGTTGGTGCCGCCGTTGACGTTTGCCCGGCGGATCCAGGGGCCGTTGGCGAAGACCCGGATCCGGTTCATCACCGCGGTGCCGTTGTTGGTCACCCGGACCCGGAAGACGGCCCGTCCCCGCGCCTTCATCTTCTTGGGACCACTGGTTCTGAACGCAGCGAATCTCGGTGTGCCGACCGCCCCGAAGCAGCTGTCACTCACCGGCGCGGCGGTGATCGTGGACTCCTCGCCGACCGGCTGGCCCGCATCGTTGCGGTTACCGAGCAGGAAGGTGGAGGTCATCCGCCAGCTTCCGGTGGAGCATCGGGACTGAACGTAGGACCGGTCGCGGCCGACCGAGCCGGGCACGGAACGGTTGTTGTAGACGATCGGCTGGGTCGCCGGGATCGCCAGGTTGAATCGCCCGACCGCAGAGTCCGAGGTGAGCACCGGGATCGAGACCGCCAGGGTGCCGTTGTTCTGGAGGACGCCCTCCATGTACACCCCGGCACTGGTTCCCTTCGAGAATCCGTAAACCTTGATCTTCGGCAGACCGGCCTTGGTCCGACCACCGTTGAACACGACCAGCACCGGATCCTTGAGGAACGGCCCGTCGGCGTTGTTGGCCCCGGCCAGGTAAAGCCCGGCGGTTCCGTTGCCGATCACCGCCCCGGGGCAGCGGGCGATCGCGACATCCGGCGGAACCGAGAGGTTCACCGGCGGCGGACCGATCTGGTTGTCCGGGCAGACCGGGAAGTTGCTCTTGGGAACGAACCGCATGTCGGTGGGGAGGCCGAGCGTGACCCTTTTCATCGGCAACACCTTGGGTGACTCCGGATAGGGTGCCCGGACCTCCACCTCCATGTTGAAGTTGGCCGGTCGCAGGGCCTGCCGAAAGAGGTTGCCCGACTGGGACTTGATGCTGAACGAGGCGGTCGCGGTTTCATCGGCACCGCGGGCGACTGTCGGCAGCAGCGCCAGACCGAGCGCGAAACCACCCAGGGCGATCAGGATGATCGACCGGATTCGAAACCTGTCGGGAAGTGAATCGATTCTCATTTTCTCTCCTTCGGCATGGACTTACTGTTCAAGATAAACCCCCGAAGCGGGCAAAGCTTCGGCCTCTGGACCACCCCGCTCCCGGTCAGCGAACCCGGACCGTCCTGGCAACCCGTTTGGCGCCGCCGTTCCCGCTTCTCACTGTGAATCCGACCCGGAACCTGCCCTTGCGGGAGAACCTGACCGTGATCGGTACCGTTCGGCTCCGTCCGGCGGGGACGGCGCCCAGCCGGGTCGCGGCCCTCACCCCCCGAGCTCGGACCAGTACCCGAACGCCCTTCAGGACGGAACCGCCCGGATTGGTCACAGTCACCCGGAACCTGGTTCTCGATCCCCGGTTCACAACCGTGCGCCCTTCGACCCTGACCCTGCCGATTCGGGCGGTGGTCGAAGGCGGGCGCCCCGGCAGCCCCTGGCAGGCCCGGGTGAAGTCGGGGGCCGCGACCGGATACTCGGGGCCATCCGGGCTGCCATCGTCGTTATAGGCCCCGAGGGTCGCGACCGCGGACAGGCGCCAGGAACCGGACGAGCACCTGGCCTTCACGTAGGTCGGATCGAGACCGAGGCTGCCCGGCACCGGCCGACCGTCGTAGCTGAGCAACTTCGTGCCGGGAACGTTGAGGTCGTACCGGCCGATCGCGGTCTTGACCGGGAGCGGCGGCACCGTGATCTCCAGGGTGTTGTCCGGCTGAAGCATTCCCTGCATCAGGACCCCGGCGTTGAGCTGTTTCGTGTAACCCCAGATCTTGATTTTCGGTCGGCCTGATGAAGTGAATCCCGCGTGGAAGATCAGCAGCAAGGCATCGACCGAGGCCGCCTTCATCCCCGCGACATGAAGGTTCGCAGTGCCGTTGCCGATCACCGAGCCGGGACACTTCGCGATCACCTCCCGGGGCGGAATCGACAGTGACATTCCGGGGTTCAACCGGTCGTCGGTGCAGACCGGCATCGAGGCCTTGGGGTGAAAGGTGAGATCGGGCGGCAGTCCGACCTTTCCCTTCCTGGTCGGAGTGACCGCCGGAGTTCCGGTCGGGACATCGACCGCAACGTCCACCCCGAACTTCACCGGGACACTGCCGGCCCGGTAGAGGTGGCCCTTTCCCGGTTTCACGGTCATCGAGACCGCGATCCGTTCTCCGTTGGGGCCGGCGTCGACAGCCGCTCCCGCCGTGGCCACCACAGCCGTGGCTGTGAGGACGAAGAGCAACAACCCTGTCGCGACTCTCTTCAACGGATTCATTCCCTTTCCGCCCCTTAAGCGGTCAAGGGGCGGCCCGGTGGGCCGCCCCTTTCTGGCTGTGCTCCTGGGCAGAGCACCGCGCTGACCGAAATGACTTCTACTTGACCTTGACGGTCTTCACTGCCTTCTTCGAGCCACCGTTCTTGCTCTTGGCGGTGAAGCTCACCTTGGACTTGCCCTTCTTGGTGAACTTGACCTTGACCTTGACGGTCTTGGACTTGCCCTTGGCGATGCTGCCGACGTTGGCCGAACCCTTGGCACCCTTGCCGCTGGCGGTCACCTTGACCCCGGTGGCGGTGGCGCTGCCGGTGTTCTTGACGGTCACCTTGAAGGTCACCTTCTTGCCCTTCTTGGCCGAAGCCGGGCCCTTGACGGTCACCTTGCCGACCTTGGCCTTGCCGGTGGCGGGGGGATTGCCCGGCTTGCCGGTGCAGGGGACGTTCAGCTGCGGTGCGATCACCGGCCAGGTGTCGCTGCTGTCCGCGCTTGCGTCATCCCGCATCCCGAGGATGAAGACCGAGTCCACGACCCAGTTACCGGTCGAGCACTTGGCCCTCAGGTAGTTCGGGTCCTGCCCGACGCTCTCCCATACGGTCTTGTTGTTGTACTTGATCGGGGCGGCTCCCGGGATGTTCAGATCGAACTGGGAGACACCGGAGTCGTTCGAGAGGCGCGGAACCTTGATGTCGAGACGTCCGCTCTTCTCGAGGATGCCCCGCATGAAGATACCTGCAGTGGTGGCCTTGGAGTAGCCGTGAATCTTGATCATCGGCCGTCCCTTCTGGGGACCGCTGGCAACCCGGCCGGCGTTGAACACGATCAGTGTCGGGTCGTTGATGTTCGGACCGGTCGGGGTGTTCTTGTGCGAGATGAAGAGTTTCGCGGTGCCGTTGCCGATGACCGACTTCGGGCAGAGCTTGATCGCATCCATCGGCGTGATGTTGAGGTCGGTCGCCTCATTCATCTTCTTGTCGGTACAGACCGGCATGTTCGGCTTCGGGTTGAAGGTCATGTCGGTCGGCAGCTTCAGGTCGATCTCCTTCAGAGGCGCCACATCCGGCTGCGGATCACCGGGGGGCGGAGGGATGTAGGGAGTGTGCATCTCGACGTTGATCCGCCAGTTCGCGGGGATGTAGCCGCTCTTGTAGAGGCTGCCGGTGCGGGCGGCAAGCGTCATCGACGGGTCGGGGGATTCCCCGTTCGGACCCACTGCGGCGTGCGGATGGGTAACCCAGGCCCCGGCTGTGGCGGTCATCGTCAGGCCGGCCATGGCAACCGCCAAGAGGCCCAGACAGAATGCGAGTACTCGTTTCATTTCTCTCCTGTGATGTTGGCATCGACGACCTGACGGACGTCGCACATCCGCAGATCCCCAAGTGGTCGGCGGTAGCTTACACAACCCGAAACCCGGCTTGCGACCAAAAGTTTCGGGCAAAATCCCTAAGCCTTCCTAAGCCCCGATTTTCGTGCCGATCTAAGGAGTCGGATCGCGGAAAACGTGCTGGTACCGGGTCGCAGGCCGGCTCGGGTCACCGATCGGGGTGAACGGGGCCTGCTGGCTACAGCCCGGGGCGGGCACCGTGTCCGTGCTGGGCTGGTTGCGCAGCATCAACGGGCTGACGTTGTCCCAGACGCTCTGCACCTGGGCGGCGGTGTACGGGTACTGAAGGTTGTTCCCGAACTGGGCCTGCTGGATCGGTGTGAGCGAGCCCCAGGCGGGGTAGTTCGCGGTAAATCCGGAGCACATGGCGCTGTTGAAAACCTTGGTCGATCCGACCGGCTCACCGCCGCCGGAAGCGACGTAGGGGTTGGATCGGGTTGAGCCGATCGGCGCCGGGTAGGCGGCAATCGATTCGGGGCCGATGGTCACGTTGGCTCGCACGTACCGAACCTGTCCGTTGGACTCGGTTGTGGCCCTGGCGTTGGTCGCCGCGGCGGCATTGCCAAGGAAGGCGGCCAGCTCCTTCTTGTAGTAGCCGGCGGTTTCGAGGATGGGGTTGTACTCGGCGAAGTAATCCGGAATCCGGCCGAGTAGCCGCGGGGCGTCGTCGTCGAGGAAGGCGCGGAACGAGGGGAACGCCCGAGGGGCCTTCCGGATTACCGGTTCGAGACTGCGATACAGGCGCTTGCTGACCGGGGCGAGGTCGGCCGAGGCCTTCAGGGTCGGCGAGAGCTGCCGGGCGACCGGGATCATCTTCTGGACATTCGGCAGATTCCGGTGGCTGAAGTCGCCGAGCGCCGTCTGGGTCGCCCGTGATTCACGCAGGAAGGTGGGGAAAACCCGGAAGAAGTCCTGGAGATCCTGTTCACGCGCGGCGGTGGTCTGGAACACGGTGTTGGTGTTGCGGATCATGCCGCTGAGTTCACCCTGCCTCCTGGAGAGAGCATCGAAGACCACACCGGTGTTGCGGATCAGCTTCGAGAGATCCTCCTCCTGCTCGTTGAGGACGGTCAGCACGTCGGTGATCTCGGTCAGGGTGCCGGGCAGGATTCCCAGGGTCTGGTTCAGGGTGGCACCGCGACCGTGGGTGGCGATCGCGTTGTCGATCGCCCCCTGCATGAACGCCTCCCTGGTCTTCGCGTCGAAGGTCCGGAAGATCTCGTCCAGCTGGACCGATTTCGCCACCTGGGCCGCTGGCAGTTCCCCGCCGTCCGGCAGCATGCCGTCTCGCTTGTCGCCGGGGGTGAGTTCGATGTAGGCCTCTCCCAGCAGCGACTTGGCCCGGAGGATCGCCCTGGTGTCCTGCGGGACCGGGGCGTATTCGGGGTCGAGCTCGAGGGTGACGATCGCGTCGGCGGCCTGGTCGTTCTCGCCGAGGTCGATCTTGGTGACGTGACCGACCCCGACGCCGGAGATCTTCACCTCGGACTGCTCGGCCAGCTGGCCGATCTGGGTCATCGGCATCTTCAGGTGGTAGCCGGAGGCGGCGAGCGGAGTCGGCCCGCCGAATGCGACCCAGACAAAAAGCAGCAGCCCGAAGCAGGAGAGGGCGAACCCGGCGATCGTGATCAGCTGACCGATTGATGGCGCCTGCTTGTTCACTGGTCGCCTCCGCTGCCGGTGGCCCCGGTTCCACTATCGGCATCGGCGCCGGTCGGGCCGGTGGCGCCGTTCGTGCCGGCGTCGCTCCCGGGGGCGGCGCCGGCAGCCTGGTCGTCCACGTCGCCCGTGTCTCCGGTCACCCCGGAGTCGGCGTCCGCATCATCGATCTGATTGTCCTGGTTGGCCTTCCCACGGAACGGGGTCGGGCTGAAATCGGGCAGGTCGGTGACCGCCGCGTAGGGAGTGCTGGTGCAGATTCCCCCGTTGACCGGCAGCACCGGCGGGGGCAGTTGAGCGAGGCGGTAGACCGTCTGGAGCTGGTTGAGACCAGCCGAGACCCCCTGCGCCTGGATCGCGGTGTTGCAGGTGACCGTGGTGATCCCGCGCCTCACCGGTCCGATCCCGTCCTCGGCGTTGATCGAGGAGTTGGTGTTGTGGGCTGACCAGGGTGCCCAGAACAGGAAGCCTTCCTGGCTCGATCCGGCCGGGTTGTAGGCCAGCAGGTCAAGCAGGTTGTTGATCGAGGTAAAGACCCCCCGGAACTGGTCGGTGGTGACCGCCGAGGCCTTGGCGGTCTTCTCCAGGTCGCGGAACACCGGCTGGACCTCGCGGGTGAACGGCCTGATGTCGTTGCGGACGTACGGAGTCACGTTGGTGGCCATGCTCTGGACCGCCCGGAGCGAGCCTTTCAGCCGCTTGGCGCCCGGGATCAGCTTCAGCAGGGTCGGCCGCATGGTCAGCGAGAGCCGGTTGGATGCAGAGAGCGCCGAACGGCCGGTCCGCAGGGTCGACGGGAACTCCCTGAGGGCGGCCCGGAGCGAAGCCTCCTCGTCGGCCCAGGCCTGAAGATTGTTCTTCGAGTTGGTGATGAAGTCGGCGACCGCCTGGTCGTTGTTGCCCAGTTCGGTGGCAATCTGGCTGAAGGCGTGGACGCTGCCCTTGATGTTCTCGCGACGCTTCATCATCTCGCCGGTGAAGCGGGCCGTGTAGTCCGAGAACGGGGCGAACCGCCTCAGCGCCTGGGAGAGCTGACGTCCCTTGCCGTGAAGCCCGGCACCGGCCCCGTCCAGCAGCAGCACCAGGTAGTCCTGGGTGTCACGGTCGAGCGAGGCCCAGAGTTGATCCATCTGCACGTTGGAAAGACCCTGGGCGAGCGGCAGGGTCGCACCATCCTCGGGCGGCGGTCCGGTGGTTCCGGGATCGATCTCGACCACCATGTCGTTGAGCCCGGTTTTCGGACGCAGCAGGAACTCCGCGTCCTCGTGCATTAGCTCGCGGTACCTGGGCTGGATATCCAGCCGGATCTTCGCCACTCCGTTTTCGAGGCTGGCCGCACCGACCTTGCCGACGTTGATACCGGAGATCACGGCGGCCTGCCCCTGACCGGGGGTGATCGCCTGGCCGGTTTCGAACTGGGCGTTCACCGAGTAGAACTCCTGGCCGAGACCGGGCACCCAGGACGGCAGGGCCGCCTTCTGCTGGGAGAGGATGAAAAGCAGGACCAGTAGCGCCGCCACGATCAAAGCGGTGATCGCGAGGAAGTCCTTGAGGTGAGTCTTGATCGCGCGTTTCATGGGTACACCGCCGGGCTCGGGGCGCCGGGTCCGGCCTGGGATCCGTTCAGGTTCGGTACGTCCTGGGTGTAGCAGCGCTTGCTGTCAACCAGCGGCGGCATGCTGCCGCCGAGCGGGGAGGTCCCGAGGGTCGGGGCCGAGACCGTACCGTAGAGGTTGCGGAAGTCCGGATCGGACTCGCCCGGGTCCTCCATCTTCACCTTGTGGCTGCCTCCGCCGACCTGGAAGCGGGCGAAGGGCCCGTTGCCGTCGAATCCGGCGGCAGAGCCGGCCACGTTGACCAGCGAGTAGAGGATCTCGCGGCTTGATTTCTGGCCGTTGCCGTGGGCGCCGTCGCTGATCACCTGGTCTCCGGTCGGGACCACGTTTCCGGCCACACAGAGGCCGATGTACTTGAGCTGTGGCAACAGCTTCAGGGTGGCGTAGACCGACTTGGCCGAGGCCGGGGCCGACTCACGGGTGATCTCGGCCAGGCCACCAAGCTCGGCGTCGGTCAGGAGCGGCTTGAGCTGATCGAGCAACGGCCTGGTGACCCGGACGGTCCGCGGGAGTTCGCTGATCCCGGGCTCGATCGCCACCGCGAAGCCGCGTAGCGCCGGCAGGGTCCGGTTCAGGTTGGTCAGCGAAACCCGGGCGGTGCGAAGGGTCGGGCCGAGCTCCCGGATCGTGGCCCGCAGGTTGGTCGATTCGGCGGCCAGGGCCCCGGTGAAGATCCGGAAGTTGCGGACGAAACCGGTGACATCGGACTCGCGCTCGTTCAGCTTGCCGGTCAGGCGGCTCAGCCCGCGGAGCAGGTTGGAGAGGTCGTTCGGTTTCTCGCCCAGCGAGGCTTCGTTCACGATCGCGGTCCCCTTGGCGGCGGTCTCCCCGGTCTCGTAGGCGAGATTGAGCGCCTCGCCGCCGGATAGTCCCTTGACCATCGGTTCGAAGGTGAGATCATCGATCGGCCGCGGCTTGGCGTTCAGCCCGGTGCCGAGGCCGGCCAGCAGGCGCTGGATGTTGGCCCGCTCCGGGGTCTGCAGGGTGCGGATCAGGTCACCGATCTGGACCGCGGTGCCGGTGCGGGCGACCGGGATCATGCCGTCGTTCGGCATCTCCTTTGCCTCCGGGGTACCGGGATCGAGATCGATGAACCAGTTCCCCTCCAGAAACAGGCGGGGCCGGATGCGGGCGGCGGCGTCATCGCGGATCGGGCGTCCCTCCTTGTCCACGGTGAAGGTGACCACCGTGTTGTTGCCCTTGCCCTCGACCTTGGTCACCTTGCCGACGTTGATTCCGGCCACCCGGACCGGAGATTTCAGGGCGATGTTCACCGCGTTCGAGAAGGTCGCCTTCAGTTCGTACTCGGGACTGGTGAAGGGAATCGTCTTGGTAAAGGCCAGGTACAGCCCGATCACGACCAGGATGACCGCGACCGCACCGAAGAAGAGCGGACCGGGTCCGCCCCAGTCCCGGAAGAACTGCTGGTTGTAGCGCGAGACCTTGCGCTTGTGCTCGCTCTGGGGCTTGTAGGAGGACTCGCTCACTGGCCCTTCCCCCAGTTGAGCTGCTTCCGGCTCTGTCCTTCGGTCATGTCGACCGGGGTGGCGAGGCTGCCCATCTCGTTGCCGATTACCTGACGTCCCGCCTGGTAGGTCTCGTTTCCGGCGGCGCAGGCGCGAGGCTGACCCGGTGAGGCGGTCCACGGGTACGGATTGCTGTGCAGGAAATTCTTGCCGGCGGCGTCAGGATTAATCCCGCCCCCGCTGGCCGGGGCGGCCGAGGGAACAGCCTCCGCATTTGGACCGAGCGGGCCGAAGGTGGAGATCGCCCTGACCCAGCGGCCGTTGGCGTTACCCATCGACATCGTCTCGGGCACGTTCCGCAGGGTCAGGGCCAGGTAGTTACAGACGTTCTGGGCCGGGCCGACGTAGGCCAGCAGCGGCTTCAGAATCCGACTGGTGTTGATCAGGGTGTCGATTCCCCGGTTGACCTGGGTGCTGGCCCCGAACTGCCTCAGCGAACGGGCGGTCGGGGCGAGCTCGTTGTAGAGCCTGGGCGATGAGTTCAGCACCGGGATGCCGACGTCGAACGAGGAGCTGACGATCGGAGCGCTCTCACCGAGCGCCTTGGCTCCGGGATAGAACGCCTTCATGAACCTGGCTGAAGTGTTGAGGAAGGGGCGGATCCGGGGCGCCTCACGCTGGATCACCAGCTGGGTCTTGACGCCTTCGGTGATCGAGTCCTGCATGTAGGGACGGGCCACCTCGGCGAGGGCATCGAAGGTCGTGTTCAGGGCGACGAACATCTCGGCCTGCTGGTCGGCCACCGGAGCGACCTCGGCAGCCGCCTGGCTGAGCCCCTCGATGAACCCTTCCAGATCGGTCTGCTTCGAGGACAGGTTGCGGGTCACCGGTTCGGCCACCTTCAGCAGCGGCGGCAGGTCCCCGAGAATCTCGTTGACCGCGTCGCCGCGGGCGGCGAACATCCCGCCATACTCGGCCAGGTTGCGCTGAATCGCCCGGCGGACATCGGGCTGGAACATGTTGAACCACTGGTCCATGTCCACCGTCTCGGGGGTGGCCTGGCGCAGCGGAATCGTCCCTCCGGACTTGAGGCCCTCGGCCGAATCACCGGGCGTCAGCAGGAGGTACTTGAGGCCCATCGCCGAGCGCTGCCGAACGGTGATGGTCGAGTTGACCGGGACCGGCTGGGCGCTCTTGTCCAGCTTCAGGTCCAGCTTGGCGATCGTCCGGCCGTTCGCGAGCTGCCTCGCCTTGACCGAGTTGACGATGCCCACCCGGACCCCGGCGATTCGAACCTCGTTGCCCTTGACCAGGGAGGCCCCGGTCGGCAACTCGGCGTTGATCCGGTAGGTCGGCACGAACGGCAGACCCATATTTGCGTTGTAAGAGAAGAACACACCGACCACCGCGATGATCGTGGTGACCGCTCCCACCAGCATCGGGTTGGCCGAGATTCTGGATTTGCGCCGACTCTTGTGCATCAGCCGCCCAGCAGGTAGTCGAGGATCGGTACGCGCTGCCGAAGCCCGGCAACGCCGTTGCGCCCGTCACCATCGCCGCGAAGACCGTCCGGGGCGGGCGAGGTGTCGTCATCGCCCGGAACGGTATCGGCCCGACCCGGCAGCGGCAGGATGTCTCCGGTCGTGCCGGTCGGGCCGGTTGCCCCGGTATCGCCGGTGGCACCGGTATCCCCGGTATCTCCGGTCGGACCGGTCGGGCCGGTGGTACCGTCCTCGCTCTCCGGCTCCTCGAGCTCAGGCAGCACCCGGTCGAACCCGGCGTTTTCGAGCTGGGCTCGCTGAACCGACCAGAGCGCGGAGCAGCCGGGGAACATGTTGGCGCTGGCGTAGGGGGTACAGGGCGTCACCAGGGCGTTGGTCCGCTGATAGTGGCCGTACTGGTCGTAGCCGTTCAGGGCACTGCCGGTGCCGTAGAAGAGGCGCATCAGGTTCTTGAAACCGTCGTTCTGCCTGGTGCTTTCGAGGAAGAAGTTGAGCTCGGTGGACGGGGCCTTGCCGATCCGGGCCTGGCGCCCCAGCTTCTGGATGATCGGCCGGGAGGCGACCAGATCCGGTCCGGCGGTACGGGCGGCCCGTCCGAGGGCAGTCAGCGAGACCTCGGTCGCCTCGGCGAACGGCTTCAGCTTGATGGTCACGTCACTGATGTCCTTCGCGTGGGGACGGAGTTCCGCAAACACGGGGCGGGCACTGTCGGCGAAGTTCTCCAGCGAGCCGAAGGTGGCCCGCAGCTCACGCAGGGTCCGTGGCAGGTTTCTCAGGTTCTGGCGCTGGTCGTCGCTGCGTTCGGCGGTCGCTGCCGCGGTGTAGCCGGCGCTCCGGAAGAAGCCGACCATGTTCTGCCGCTTGGCGGCCAGTTTGGTCAGGTTGTTGTCCCCGTTCTTCGCCAGTTCGGCCATTCGCTTGTTCTGCGAGGCGAGGATTGCCAGCACCTTGTTGACCTGGCGCAGGGCCGGGTTCGCCCGCTCGATCGTTTCCCGGAGCTCCGGTCCGCGGGTCGCGAGACCGGCGCCCAGTTCGTTCAGGATCACCCTCAGGCGCTGGGCGTAGGGCAGCCGGTAGATGTTGGAGATCAGGTCCTGGTCGACCGAACGGCCGTTGTTCTCGACCGGCAGCAGACGCTGGCCGGCTCCTGGCTGATCGTCCGGGATCACCTCGAGTTCGGGTGGTGCCTCGGTACCCGGCGGGCGCGGATCGGTCACCGAACAGTCGATGAACTTCTCGCCGATCAGGGACTGTGGCCGGATGATGCAGGAGGCATCGTCGCGGAAGTCCTGGAAACCCTTGTCCTTGATCTTCATCACGATGATCGCCTTGCCGGGCTGAACCCGGGTCGAGGGATCGGAGCTGACCTCTTCACCGGGCATCGAGACATCGATCGACTCGACCGATCCGACGTTGGCACCGGCCACCCGGACGTCCTCCCCGGGCACCACAAAGGCGCCGTTGTCGAAAACGGCACGCACCAGGTAGGCGCCCGAGTCACTGTTGCAGCCCCGGACAAACAGGAACACGACCACGATCGCCACGATCACGGCCACCGCCACCAGTGCCTTTTTCACGGTCCCGTTCACGGTGTCTGGGAGGGGTCGCACTTGCCGGCCAGATTGCCGCCGTCGAGGAACGGGTTGGAGCCGGCGATCGGCTGGGTCGATCCGCCGGGACAACGCTGGAAGTTGGAAACGAAGTTCAGCCCGCCGTAGACCGCACCGGTTTTCGGTTCGATCGTATTGCCGTTGAGCTGCATCGGACCCATCGCGGCCGGTCGGACCCGGGCGAAGTGACCGTTGGCGTCGTAGTTGGCGGTGATCGCCCCGAGCCGTCCGAGACCACCGAAGATGTCGGGGCTGTAGGCACGGAACTCGGAAACCTCTTCCTGGGATGCGTTCATCCCCCGGATCGCGGCGGTCACCGCCGGATCGGCGGTCTCGTGAAGCGGGATCAGCGAGGTCAGGACGTCGGAGAAGTCGTTGTTCGGGCCCGGGCGCGAGTTCGCGGTGGCGAGGTTGGCAAATACCGGACGGGCCCGCTTGAGGACCGGCCGCAGGTCGTCCTTGAGGAAACGGGCGAGACCGGCATCCGCCGCCCTGCCCTGGGCCGCGTACAGCGGGTCGAGGTCGGTAAGGGCCGCCCTCAGGTTGACGAAGGTCGTGTTGGCCTGGCGCAGCGTCGGTGGCAGCTCACGAAGGGCCAGCGAAAGCGACTCGTTCTCGTTGGCGATCGCGCCGAGAGCGGTGTTTGCGTTGGAGACCATCTCGGTCAGCTCCGGAGCGACCGAGGCCAGATTGGTCACGAAGCCGGAGGTGTTCTTCACGAACTGGTCGAGGTGGGTGTCCTGATCGCTCAGTTCCGCCATCAGCCGCTGGGTCGAGCTGAACGACGCCCCGCTGTACTTGAAGGTGCGGTTGGCGTTCACGCCGCCCTCGCCCCGGTAGATCGCGGCGATGCCCTGGATCCAGTTGGACCAGCCCTTCCGGGTCGGCGGATCGAACATGTCGAAGATCTGGTCCAGTTCGACCGCGGTGGTGGTCTCGCCCTCCCCGAGAACGGCACCCTCCTTCAACTCGGGTCCGTTGTCGGGCCCGGGAGTCAGGGCGATGTAGTGACCGTGGACCGAGGAAAGCGAGCTGCGCCGGATGATCGCCGAGGTCCCCTCATGGATCGGCTCGTCCAGCTCGATCTCCATGCGGGCCCGGTTGTTCTCGCTCAGTTCGACCGAATTGACTGTGCCGACCGGATGGCCGCCGACCATCACCTGGTTGCGGGGCACGATCCCGGCCGCGTTCTGGAACTCGAGGGTGTACCTGACCCCGCCGTTCGAGTTGAAGACGAGGGCCGCCACCAGTACGACCGCACAGACAAGCAGGCCCAGGGTGACCACCCTGAGCACGGTCGAACTTCTGCCGCGACTGGCGCGGCCTGGATTTGCTTGATTGGCAGACGTCAACCTGTGCTACCCGGTGTTTCTCCCCACCCTCGGAGCCTCCTTCAAGATGCGCGGATCCTACCGGAGCATCCGGCGCGAGAGTGCTGCCGTGCGAGCATCGCGAGCGCAGGGGCTGCATCCCGGCCGGACGGGATCAGCCATGGCAGACAGAAGTCCGGTGCAAACGGCCGGCAGCACCTGGGTCTCAGGGAGCCGTGAAGCCCCACGAGACACAGGCGGTGCCGCCACATTGATTGGTCACCGCACCGTCGTCCCGAAGGAACCGGTCGGACATCTCGACCGCTGCCGGGGTCACCCTTGGGGCCTCGTGCGGGTCCTCGCCGGTGGTCGGAGCGACGTTGGTCAGGGGCGGCGGGTTGGTGCCGATCACCTCGCCCGGGTTGAGCCCGGGCCGTTCCGGGCCGATATCCCAGTAGGTGATCGCGGATCCGTCGTAGGGGTAGCCGGCGATCGACTCGATCCCCCACTGGCCGTCCACCCCGGCCCAGCGACCGTCGTAGACGAACGGACTCATCGCCTTCGCCCCGATCGTGCGGGCCTGGACGTTGGCCTGCCAGTTGGTGACCAGATGGTCGCCGAAGGCGATGTCCATCAGCACCTTGTGGGGCGGTGTGTTCGGCAAGGGGTTGTCGGTCATTCGGTGGGCGTAGCCGTTCGGCTCGCCGCGGTCCCAGAGCATCTGGACCAGGCCGAGAGCCAACGGGCGGTTGAGCTCACTGGGATAGGCCGGGTTGAAGAAGGTGCTGTACTTGACGGAGCCGGAATCCCAGGCCGAGGAGCGGGTCAGCAGCACCGAGTAGTTCATGCCGGTCACCCCGAGCGAGGTGCGGTCGAAATCCGGGGTCAGTGCGGTCAGGGCACCGCCCATGATTCCGCCCTGGCTGTTGCCCCGGTAGTAGGCACGAACGTTCTGGCCGGTCCGCAGGGCCGGGTTCAGGTTGAGATCGGCGGCCGCGTTGCCGTCGCCGCCCGGCACCAGGGACTTGTCTCCGGCACCCGGATCGATCCGGAAGGCCTGCTTCGAGGCCAGGCCGTCGGAATGGATCATCAACCGGGCGAGGAACATCTCGTTCAGCAATCCCTGCTGCAGCCGGTCGGCGACTTCCGGGAAGCTGGAGAGGTCGCCCAGCGCCTTGACCACGGTCAAGAGGTCGCCGGTTGACATCCCGATCTCGTCGGTGCCGCAGATCACGAAGCCCCGGTCGTTGAGCATGGCCTGCCCGCCCGACTTGATCTCACCACTGATCGACCCCATCAGGCCGTGGCCATAGACCAGCGACCGGCCGTACTCGGGGTTCGAGCCGAACCCGCCGTTGTCGGTGACCACCTTCGGCACCGTGCACTGGAAGTTTGCGGTGTAGCTGCCGTTCTGGGCCGGCCTGCCACCCGAGTCGAGATTGAGCACCGCGCCGGGTCCGCAGGGCTCGCCGTAACCGTCCTTCATGTAGCAGGGGACCTTGAAGGTGCCTTTGACCAGCCGGGCGATCTCGGGCTTCGGGTTGAGGTCAACTCCGGTGACCGTGAAATCGGGGGCGCTGCCAGCGACCTCGCGGTCGTCCAGGTCGCTGTCGTCGAGGGTGGCGAAGGCCTTGTCCCGCATGGTCAGGGCCCGGGTCGAGTTGCTTTCGTCCGAGGCGACCGTGAAGTCCCAGGCCAGGTAGAGGTCGGACCGTTTGATCTGCCGGTTGCGGAGCCGGCGGAAGATGTCCTCGAAGTGGGAGCGCCGCTGGTTGATCGCCGCCTTGCCGGTGGGCAGGACGTCCCGGTAGTAGCGGAAGCCCATCGGTGCGGTCAGCGTCCGTCCACCGGCGCTCTTGAGGTTCCGGAGCGCCACCAGATATCTGGTTCCGGCGTCCCAGTTCACCATCGGGTGAATCATCAGCTGGGTGTTGGCGGCGCTGGAAGCCTTCGAGTCGAGTTCGACCCAGATCGGATGGCGCTGGCCGGTCTTCGCGTTGATCACGACCACCGGCGAACCGGCGTCGGTGTAGCGGCCCGGGCTGGCGAGGCTCGGCGGGTTGGTCCTGGCCAGTGCGTCCGGAGTGTCGAGTCCGGGCACCCTGACCAGCAGGGTCTGCCCCTGACTGAAGCCGTCCGACGCAAGGTAGGCAGCCGGGTCGATCGGCTTGGCATCCTTGTTCACCGGCATTGCCGCCGACTTGAAATCGATCAGTCGCCCGGTCTTGCTCGACGGGGCGGCCTTGGTGTAGCGGTCACTCGGGAACGGAGTCATGCAGACCGAGGGATTCGGGGCCGCGATGAAGTCGCAGGTTGCGGCCCGGCTCAGATTGATCGCCTGCGGGGCACAGCTGCCCTGCCGGAACATCGACCGGACCCGGCTTCGACGCTTGCCGGAGCGAGCCTGGATCAGCCGGTTCTCGCAGCTCTTCGCCGCCTTCGCCGCGCTGGAGGTGAGACGCAGGGTGACCGTCTTGCGCTGACCCTTGCGACGGAACCGGGGCCAGGCCGCCCGGGTCAAGGGCCGATACCGGTCCTTCTGGTCAAAGGTCGCGGAGTAGGCCTGCACCCTGACGGCGCCGCGACGGGCAGCCCGGACCGTGACCTTGAGCGACCGCTTGTGGACAAGCTGATTCTGGGCGGTCGAGTTGACGGTCAGCTTCACCGGTGCGGCAGCAGCCGGTCCGGCTCCCGACGCGAAGACGAACAGGGCCAGCAGGAACGGCAGGGTGAACGAAATGCGCTTCAAGGCTTTCCTCCGGTGGTTAGTAGGTCCGCGATTCTCCCTTGCTGCCACGGACCGGCTGAATCTATCAACCGCTCCCCGACCCGAAAGGTGCGCCCCGGGCTCCTTCCCGCCGGGTCACCTGAGCAGTGACTTCAGGTAACCCAGTGGATCGACCGGCTTGCCGCCTGCCTGCCAGGAGCCGACCCAGTACTCGAAGTGAAGGTGGCAGCCGAACGAGGCGCCGGTGTTTCCGACCCTTCCGATCGAGGTGCCGGCCCCCACTCCTTCTCCGACCCGGAGGCCGGAGCGGCGCAGCATGTGCATGTACACGAAGCTGGTGTTGGTCCCGGAGTTCCTGATCACCACGTAGTTGCCCGCCCCGCCGGCCTGGTAGCCGTTGTAGACGACCGTGCCCTTGCGGGCCGAAACCAGCCGGGTTCCGCAGGGGGAGCCGAGATCCTGGCCCTGATGGATGTGGCCGGGGCGCCCGGCACCGAACCTGGAACCGCTGGACCCGAAATTGAACGGCCCGCGAATCGGGAAGACCTCACGGGGAATCTCGTTGACCGAGCCGATCCCGAGGGCCCGAGGCGACCGGTTGGACCGGACGCCGAAACGATCGATCACCCAGACCTGTCCCCGGGTGGCACGTTTCGGGACCTCGACCCGCACCGCTGCCGCCTGCCGGGCGATCGGCTTCTTCCGGATCCAGTGCCTGCGGCCACGGAAGAAAACCTCGGTCACCCCGTTCAGGTAGCCGCCACTGACCCGGACCACCGCCCCGGGCGTCGCCTTGCGCGACGAGATGCACTGCTTCACGCACTGGACCCCGGTGACCCGGGGAACGCGCGGGACGCGGATGCCGCCACGAACGGCGCTGACCCCGGCATCACCCGTTCCGGACGGCACCGGAAGGAGACCGCCTCGGGCCGGGGCGACATCAGGCAGATCGTCAAAGCGCGGCGCGGGATCGGCCTGGCGCATCGGGTCGACGGCGGCAGCGGCGGTCCCGGTGGATGCGGTCGCCGCAACCAGAAGCAGTGCGACACCGGCTGCAGCAGCGCCGATTCGGAACATCTGACGAACGCCGCCGGAGGCGGCAACGGAGTGACTCATGAAACGCTCTCTTTCCGGTGCCGGCGGGGTTAGCTGACGGGCTCGCGCTGAAAGAGTCGCGCTACGGACAGACCTCCGATTCGCCCCCGGAACGAAAGGTTCGTTCCCTTGGGTCCCCCGCTCCCCGACCGATCGTCGGGGATTAGGCGTTGAGTTCTTGCCGGGCAGCATACATGAGTTCTAGGCGATTGTCTCGTGAGGACTTGCACATATTCGTGCAGAACGCGGATGCGCTCCATCCTTCCGCTGCTCTAACCTGTCCAACCTTCCACAACAGAGCACACCGGCACCCGGTTGCCACGATCCGCGGGGAGCACCGCCATGAGTCCCATCCGAGAGAAGAATCTGACTGCCGCCCAGTGGACCGCGCATGGTTCCGAGATGGAGCGCGGTGACCTGACCAAGGACGAGAACTTCGGCTTCGGCAGCCGGGTGTTTTCCGTGGCGACCCAACGCGAACGGCTCTCCGAGGATGTATTCGACCGGCTTCAGGCGACCCTGGCCCGCGGTGAAGCGCTTGACGTGGAACTGGCCGATGCGGTCGCCGACGCGATGATGGGCTGGGCCCTGGAGCACGGTGCCACCCACTACACCCACGTGTTCCAGCCCCTGACCGGTCTGACCGCCGAGAAGCACGACTCCTTCTTCAACCCGACCTCCGAAGGCGGGGCGATCGCCCGGTTCAAGGGCAGCGAGCTGATCCAGGGTGAACCGGACGCATCCTCCTTCCCCACCGGCGGAATCCGGGCAACCTTCGAGGCCCGCGGATATACCGCCTGGGATCCAACCAGCCCGGCCTTCCTGCTGGAAAACCCGAACGGCACGCTGCTCTGCATCCCGACCGCGTTCGCCTCCTGGACCGGCGAGGCGCTGGACGGGAAGATCCCGCTGCTCCGTTCGATGGACGCGCTTTCCCGGGAGGCAGTCCGGGCGATGAAGGCCCTTGGCGACGAAGAGGTGACCCGCGTCCTCGCGACCACCGGCGCCGAACAGGAGTACTTCCTGATCGAGGAGCAGTACTACTTCGCCCGGCCGGACCTGATCCTTGCCGGCCGGACCCTGTTCGGAACCAAACCGCCCAAGGGCCACGAACTCGACGACCACTACTTCGGCTCGATCCCGGAGCGTGTGCTCGCCTGCATGATGGAGACCGAGCGCGAACTGGCCGAGCTCGGGGTGCCGATCAAGACCCGCCACAACGAGGTCGCTCCCGCCCAGTACGAGATCGCCCCGATGTTCGAGAACAGCAACGTCAGCTCCGACCATCAGCAGCTGCTGATGCAGGTCCTGATGAAGGTCGCCCGCAAGTACGGCCTGGTCGCGCTGCTTCACGAAAAGCCGTTCGACGGGGTGAACGGATCCGGCAAACACAACAACTGGTCGATGGGCGCGGACACGGGTGAGAACCTGCTGGATCCGGGCGACACTCCGTCCGAGAACCTCAACTTCCTCTTCTTCACCGCGGCGGTGATCCAGGCCGTGAACCGTCACCAGGGGCTGCTGCGGGCGACCGCCGCCAACATCGGCCAGGACCACCGGCTCGGAGCGGCCGAGGCCCCGCCCGCGATCATGTCGATCTTCCTCGGGGAGGAACTGATCGAGGTGTTCGAGAAGATCGCCGCCGGTGAGGAAAGCCAGGCCGCGCGGGAGGCGATCCTCGACCTTGGCGCCGTGGTCCTGCCGCCGCTGCCCCGTCACGGCGGCGACCGCAACCGGACCTCCCCGTTTGCTTTCACCGGCAACAAGTTCGAGTTCCGCGCCCCGGGATCGAGCCAGTCGATCGCCTTCGTCAACACCGTGCTCAACACGATCATGGCCGAGGCGCTCAGCGACCTGATGGAGAAACTCGATGCAACCGAGGGTCAGGGGGATCTGGTCGAACGGGTCCTCCGGGTGGTCAGCGAGTCCTGGAACGAGAACCGCCGAATCGTGTTCGAGGGTGACGGGTACTCGACCGAGTGGGAAGAGGAAGCCACCCGCCGCGGCCTCAAGAACCTTCGCACGACCCCCGACGCCCTGCCCGAGGTGATCGCCGCCGAGACGATCGAGGCCTTCGAGCGCTTCGACGTGCTGAGCCAACGGGAGCTCGAGGCCCGGTTCGAGGTCTGGACCGAGCAGTACGCGATGAAGGCCAACATCGAGGCGGACACCGCAACCACGATCGCCCGGACGATGATCATTCCGGCCGTCGCCAAACACGTGAAGATGCTCCACGAAAGCGGAGCGGACCGCCTGGAGGAGCATGCCCGCGAGCTGCTGGACCGACTGATCGAGACGACCGAGACCCTGAACAACGCCAACCAGGAGTTCCGTGACCTCGACCTCTCGGCCATGGACCTGGCGCTCTACGCCCGGGACCGGCAGCTAGCCGCGATGAACGAAGTGCGCGACGTGGTCGACCATCTCGAGCGAATCGTGGCCGATGACATCTGGCCGCTTCCCCGCTACTCGGAAATGATGTTCATCAAGTAACTCCCGAGGTCACCAGCCGTCCGCTGGCGGCGTCATCGGCCCGAAAACAGAGGCTCACGTGCCAGTGCACTATCGTCCCCGTTTTCGGACCTCTTCCTTGCCAGCGAACGGCTGGACGACCCCGGGAAACAGTCGCCAGCCGTCCCCTGGCGACGTCACACCCAGGTTCGGATCGGCAGCACTGCCGATCGGGGACCAATTCGGTTCCCGATCGATAGCGCTGGCATTCTCGACCCCCCAGGTCCGGATCGGCAGCACTGGCGATCAGGGACGAAACAGTGCCTTGATCGCCAGCCCTGACGATCCGGGCGGTCCGATGGTTGCGTGGGTAAGGTGAAGCCATGAGGATGAAGGCGGCGGTTCTGGAGGAGTTCGGGCGGCCGCTGGTCGTGCAGGAGGTGGATCTCGACGAACCGAAGGCGGGCGAGGTCCTGGTTCGGCTTGAGGCCTGCGGCGTCTGCCACACCGACCTCTACACCGCTTCCGGGGCGGACCCTTCCGGCTACGCCCCGGCCGTGCTCGGCCATGAGGGTGCCGGCGTGGTCGAGCGGGTCGGCGAGGGTGTCGTTTCGCTTGTCCCCGGGGATCACGTGGTAACCCTGTTCTCACCCCAGTGCCGCGAGTGTGTGCACTGTCTCGACCCCCGGACCAACCTCTGTCTGGCGATCCGGGAGGAGCAGAATCTCGGCCACCTGCCGGACGGCAGCGTGCGGATCCATCGTGACGGCGAACCGATCCGGCACTTCATGGGCACCTCGACCTTCGCCGAGTACACGGTGATGCCGGAGATCGCCCTGGCGAAGGTCAACCCCGAGGCACCGCTCGACCGGGCCTGCCTGTTTGCCTGTGGTCTCTCCACCGGCCTCGGTGCCGCGCTCTATACCGCCCGGGTCCAGCCCGGCGCCACCTGCGTCGTCTTCGGGGCCGGCATGGTCGGCCTGGGTGCTGTCGCCGGCTGCCGACTGGCCGGGGCTGGACGGATCATCTGCGTCGATCTCTCCGACGACCGACTGGACCTGGCCCGGGGGCAGGGGGCAACCGATCTGCTCAGGGGCGACGAGAACACGGTGGCCACGATCCAGGGAATGACCGGCGGTTTCGGGGCGGACTTCACCTTCGAGGCGACCGGCAACGTCAAGGTGATGCGCCAGGCGGTCGAGGCCGCCCGCATGGGCTGGGGTCTGGCCACGGTCTGCGGCGTGGCCGGCAAGGGGGAAACCCTCGACGTGATCCCCCGCTGGCTGATCCAGGGCCGCCAGATCCGGGGTTCCTCCTTCGGCGGGGTCAAGGGCCGTGATCAGGTGCCGCTGCTTGTCGACCGCTACCTGGCCGGGGAGATCAACGTCGATCCGTTCATCTCCCACAGCCTCACCCTGGACCAGGTCAACCGCGGCTTCGAGCTGATGGAAGCCCACGACGGCATCCGCAGCGTGATCCACTTCAACTGAGTCCGAGTCCAAACGAAAGGAACCGATGATCCTGCAGCGTGTCGAACAGTCCGACTGGCTTTCCAACGCCTACCTGGTGATCGACCATCCCGGCGGTCACGGGGTGCTGATCGACGGCAACGGGGTGATCGAACCACTGCTTGAGCGCCTCGATCGCGAAGGCACCACCCTCACCCACATCCTGCTGACCCACGACCACTGGGATCACGTCGTCGGCCTGCGGGAACTGGCCGACGAGCGAGGCGTGCCGATCCTCGCCCATCCGGTGACCGCCGAACGGGTCGATTTCAAGGTGGATGAAACGATCGATGATGGTGCCAGAATCAAGTCCGGAGACCTCGAGATCGAAGCGATCTTCACTCCCGGCCACGCTGCCGGCCACCTCGCCTTCCTGATCGACGGCACCGACCTGGTCACCGCCGACACCCTGTTCAAGGGTACGGTTGGCGGAACCATGGCCCCCGGAGCCACCGGAATCGAGGATCTGAGGGGTTCGATCATGGACCGCTACATGGGCCTGCCGCCGGAAACCAGGGTTCATCCCGGCCACCGGGAGCCGACCACGATCGGCGAGGAGAAGGAGAACAACCCGTTCGTGAGGGTCTGGAGCGGGGTCGATCCGGAGGGTGACGAGCGCTGCGAGGTAAACCAGCGCGGCGAAGCCACCCTGGTGCTCTGGGCCCCGGACTACGACGGCACCAACAAGGCCTGGGTGCGTTTCCCGGACGGATCCGAAGGGATCGTCGGCGGCTCCCAGATCCTCAGCCGCGGCTGAAGCGGGCGAAGGAACCGATCTCGGCCAGGCCACCGATGCCGAGCAGAGCGGCGATCCCCAGAGCGGTCTTGGCTCCACCGGACAGGGCGAAGCCCCGTTTCTCCTCGGCTGCCGGACCGGCGCTCTCGCCCGGCTCTTCAGTCGAAGGCTCGATCACCTGGGCCGGGATCGAGGGATCAAGCAGTTCTCCCCGGACCGGGACCAGGCCGTCATCGACGACCTGCTGCGGCTTGTCCTCCGGCTCGGGAGATGCTGGCGATGCCAGGCCCGGATCCCCGCCGGATCCGCCTCCGGTGTTGCCACTGCCGCCGCCTCCGTCTCCGAGGCCACCGCTTCCCCCGGGATAGCCACCGTAGTAGCCGCCGCTACCGGCAGGCGCGGGGTCGCCATCTCCATTGGACCGTTGCGGCTTCTTCTTCGGCTCGTCCTTCCGGACCCTGATCCGAAGCGAACCGATGCGTGATTTCCCGGTCGACAGATCGGTGACCGTGACCCTGGCGGTGAACGACCCGGCTTTCCGGTAACGGTGGCTTTCACGCTGCCCGCCGGAGGACACCCTGCTGCCATCACCAAAGTCCCACGAGAACCTGAGCCTGGTCGCACCGACCACGCGAGCCTCGAACCCAACCGCGGAACCGACCTTTACGGTGGTGGCGTCCGCGTTCAGGATCACGGCGAGTACCGAACCCTGGTCCTCTTTCAGTTCGACGGTCACGCCCGGATTCGAGAGGAAGTCGCACTGCGAGGTTTCCCCGCAGTACGTGACCGATTTGCCCCCGGGGAGGGTCATCACGGTCTTCGTCGCCGAAAACTCGAAGGAAGGCAGGTTCGCGGAACTCCCCAGAAGCTGCTCTCTGGAGAATCGCTTGTTGCCGGTGCCAGTGCCGGTGCCGTTGTAGACGCTGGCTGCGTCAACCCCCTTGAAATCGAACGCCCCGAGCCCGGATGCCTTCACCACCACGTCGTAGAGCGAGACCGGGCCCTCGGTCTCGAACACCACGGTCTTCGGTTTCACCTTGACCCCGGCAACGTTGACGCTGAACGGTTGGAAGCCGGCCGCCCGGGCCGGAGGGGAAAGTGCGAAGACAACGAGCACCACGAGTGCGAACGCTGCCGCGAAAGCGCCACCCCTGACCGCCAGCGGCCGGGTCACGGACTGCCTTCCAGAGGGATCGTGTAGCTGAGGGACAGGAACCCGAACGGGTCACCTGCGGGATAGAAGCCGGCGAAGATTCCGGTGCCCTCGGTCGGGACGAAGCCCGGGATCCTGGTCCAGGTGACGGTTTTCACCCCGTCGGCCGTGGTTTCGGCCCGCTGGCTGGCCCGGTCCGGAACCAGCTTGACCAGAACGGCTCGCCGGTCGGGGAAGGCGGTGGCGTCGGTGCCGTCCACCCGGAAGATCATGCGAGAGCTATCGGGGCCGTTCAATTCGATCTCGGGGCTGGACACCTTGAAATTCAGCGAGTGAGCACAGAACCGGAAGGCGAGTGATCCGGAACCATGGATCACGGCAGCGGGACCGTCCGGGGTGCCCGGGTCGGGAACCGTCCAGCCGGACTTGAGCGGGAAGTTGTAGCTGTAGACCAGGTTGTGGGGCGGCTCGGGAGCATCCGGGGTGGCTCCCCCGCCCGGGGTCGGTTTCTCCCCGCTGCCTACGTAATCGATCCAGGAGCGCCGCAGCTCCCACTTGATCGCGGGCTGGCCGGGCGCGTCCGAGATCGGGATCGCGTCGAGTGGCTGATCCGCGATCGGAGGCTCGACCGGTGTCTCCACTTTGGGGGTATCCGGGCGGCTCACGAAGTAGGTCCCGCTGAGATCAAACCGGTCCAGGCGCACGGCTGCCCCTAGGTGTCTCGATCTCGAGGCCCGCTTCAGCCCGAGGGCCCGATTTAGCCGTGTCGCCGCTGCCGCAGTCAGGCTCGCCCGGACCCGAATCATGTCGATCTCGCCGCGCTTGCTGCTGATCTTGCGGGCACCGTCGCTGAGCCGCATCAGGACGATCCGGCGGGCACCCAGCCGGGCGACCAGCCGGGCCGGGCGCTTCCGGTTCCGGTGGACCAGGACGGTCAGATCGCGGGCGGCGATCCGGCGCTTCCCGCGGGTGAACATCAGCCCACCCCGGAGCCGAACCGTTGAACTGGCCCCGAACCGGATCCGGTCCACCGGAAAGGTGGGCCGGCCGGTGAGCGAGTTCGCGGGACGGATCAGGGTCGTCTTCACGCCGGCCCGTCGCAGCATCTTCCGGCCGGCTGCGCTGTGGACGAGAGTGGCCTCCCCGTCGCGGGTCACGATCGGACCGGTCGGGGTGGAGTTGCAGGGGGTGAGACCGGCGGCGATGGCCCCCGAAGGCCCGGCGGTACCGGACGCCAGCATCGCCGTCAGGACCCCCGCCAGGAGGACACCGAGTGCGAGGACCCGTCGGACCTCCACACGGAACAGGTGTCGGTGTCCGAGCGGCACCCGGATCAGCCGTCTTCCGGCACCTTGATCGTGATCGAGACCGGGTCGATCGAAGTGGCCCCGTTCGGGTCGGACGGGCCCTTGTAGATGCAGACGTCCGGAGTGCCTGGCGGTCCGCCCTCGGCACAGAAAGGCCAGGCGCCCGCGTCGGTGAACTTGGCCGGAATTCCGCTCCAGGTGACTTCACCGGGTGTGGACTCGTCCGCCGGCACACCGCTCGTATCCAGAGTGGCGATCGCGGTCCGCTGGGTCTTGAACCAGGTTCCGAACTTGTTGTAATCGACGTCGGCGTCGATCCGGGAGTTCTGCCCGTCGATAACCACGGTCGGGTTGGTAAAGGCAACCCGGAAACCGTGTGCCTTGTTGCAGAAAAGTCCGGTTCCGGACATGTTCACGACCGCCTTGCCCTGGTTGCGATCGTAGGTGCCACCGGTGACCGGGAAGGAGAAATTCACCGGCTTCAGGTTGCCGGACCCGTCGTCGTTGACCAGGGTGGCCCCGTCGAGGGCGTGCATGCTGCCGGCGAACATCTTCAGGTAGCTGCGCAGCCCCTCCTTCAGGCCCCAGTTGAAGTTCGGACTCCCGGGCTGGACCGCGTCGCCGGTCAGGCTCGGCAGCGCGGCCGCAGGCGGGAAGTCACCGGCACCGATGGCGTTGGCCTGAATCCCGCACTGGACGAAATACGGATCGCCGAGATCGACCGGGGGCGGGGTGACCGGCTCGTCGAGACGATCGGCGCTCAGAGCGACGGTGCCGACCGGCGCTGAACCAAGCCTCTTCAGCTTCAGACGCTTTCCGACCATCCGGGCAGCGGCCGGGGTCAGCGTCAGCACCGAACGGTTCAGTCGGGCGACCGCATGCCATTTGAGGTCTCGCCAGGCACGATCGACCGTAAGTCTCTTCGCCGACCGAAAGAGCCCGACCCGCTTGCCGCTGCTCTCACCGGAAATCAAGGTAGTCCGGCCGTGGGCCACCACCCGGAGCTTCCGAAACGGGGCCTTTCGCTTGCCGCGGCGAAAGAGGATGCCACCGGCCAGATCCACCCGAGCGGGTGACATCCGGATCCCGGTCGGCCTGAGACCGATCCGGACCCGCTTGCCGGCCAGCCGCTTCAGGGTCCCCGCGCCCAACGGGGCAACCGCCACGCGCTGTGCCTTCAGCGCCTTGCCGGCCTTGCCGCTGCCCAGCGTGAACACGGCCTTGCCGCTGACCGGGGAGCTGGCGGCGGCCGGGTTCACAAGGGTCGCCGAAAGGATGAAGGACACAATAACGAGCGAAACCCCGAGGGTCAGCCGACCGAGGGGTGAGAGGGAAGTATGGCCGGGGAGTACTGCCTTGATCATCTTTGTACCGTTCCTGTGGGGAGTCCAACGGGTGGAAACTGAACCCGGGGAGGCGGGTTCCGAGGCGACTTAGGCTCGCCTATGTCCGGCAGCCTAACAGCCCCGGGGTTAGGTTGACCTAACGAATTCTTGATCCGCATCGGAAAGCTATTTCTGGCGATCCAGCCACTCGACGTGGAGGGCGGATCGACCTTCGTGATGGACCATTGCGGCTTCTACACCCCACACTCGAGCGATCAGTTCAGGAGTTAAAACACGGTGGGGCTCGCCAGTTGCGATCGTCTCCCCTGCGGTCATCACCACCACCCGGTCGGCGATCGCCGCGGCGAGGGCGAGATCGTGGAGGATCAGGATCACCCCGATCCCGTCGGCCACCAGTTGACGCAGCATGCGAGAGACCGCGACCACCGCGCCGAGATCCAGCTGCGCGGTCGGTTCGTCCGCAACCAGTGCCGGTGCGCCCTGGGCCAGGGCGATCGCGATCTGGACCCGCTGCGTCTCGCCGCCGGACAGGGTGTGGAGCTGACGTTTCTCGAAACCCTCCATCCGGGCCCGGGCGATCGATTCGGTGATCGCCTCGTGATCCTCGGCGGTCAATCCGGCCAGTGGCTTGCGACGGGCCGAGCGGCCGATCCGGACCGCATCCTCGACCGTGACTCCGCTCGGCACCTCCGCCCGCTGCGGCACGAAGGCCCGCGTTCCTGCCAGGCGTCGCCCCTTCAGTCCGGCCAGGTCCCGGCCCATCCACTCGATCCGGCCGCGTTGCGGACGTCGCAGGCCGCAGAACGCCCGGGCGAAGGTGGACTTGCCGGCGCCGTTCGGGCCGACCAGGGCAACCAGCTCACCTCGCTCCAGGGTGAGGCTGGCCGATCTCAGGATCTCGGTTCGTCCGATCGTCACCCCGACGTCCTCGGCAACCAGCAGCGGCGGGGCGGCTGCGGCGCCTCCTTCGATTGCGGGCAGGGCGCCCATACTCAGACCGCCTTCCTCAGCAGCCAGAGGAACAGCGGCACCCCGAGAATCACCAGGAACGGCCCGACCGGCATCTCGATCGGTGCGGCAACGGTCCGGGCCAGGGTGTCACCGGCGGCCAGGAGTGCGGCTCCGGCGATGGCGGAGACCGGGATCACGAAGGTGTGATTGTTGGTTCCGGCCAGCAGCCGCACCAGGTGGGGAATGAGCAGGCCGAGGAAGGCCAGCAGGCCCGCGACCGCGGCCCCGGCGGAGGCGAGGATCGCCGCGGCGAGGGCGGAGATCAGGCGGATCCGCCTGGGGTTGGAGCCGAGCGATGCGGCGACGTCGTCCCCCAGCATCAGTCGGTCGAGCGGTCTCACCATGAATGCCGCGATCAGGAAGCCGACCGCGAAGTAGGGCCAGACCTGGTTCAGGGTCTCCCAACCGGTGGATGTTAGGCCACCAACCAGAAAGAAGATTCCCCCCGGAACCCGGTCCGGGAAGGCCGCCATCAGGCTCGCGGTCGCCGCGGAGAACAGTGCTGCCACCGCGATCCCGGCGAGGATCACCCGGGTGATGCCGCCCGCCCCACGGCCGGTGAAACCGATGAAGAACGCGATCGATGCCGCGATCAGGCCGAAGGCGAGGGCGCTGAGCGGAAGCAGGGCAGCGCTTTCCGGAAACATCAGGATGATCAGCATCGCCCCGAAGCCGGCCCCGCCGGTCACACCGATCACGTCCGGCGATGCGAGCGGGTTGCCGAGGGCTCCCTGGAGGCAGGCGCCGGCTACGCCGAGGGCAGCTCCGACCACCACGGCCTCGACCGTACGGGGCAGGCGAAGCACCTCGATGATCTGGACGACCGGTTTCGGCGCGTCGTGACCGAGCAGGACGTCAAACACCTGACCGATCGGGATGTGAACCGCCCCGAAGGCAAGCGAGGTGGCGATCGCCGCCGCCAGGGCGAGCGCCAGCACGACCGCCACCGCGACTCGTCTCGCGGCCAAACCTCTCCCCTCCGCGCTCTCCCCGGACCCTAGTTACAGGTGGCCCGGGTTCGGCTGTTCAGGCATCGGTTGATGATCCGGATCGTCTGGCCAACGTCGGTCCCGGCCTGGAGCAGCCGGTTGTCGTAGGAGCCCTTCACCTGACCGTTCCTGATCGCGGCCACGGTCTGCCAGGCCGGGTTCTCGAGGATGTAGTCGAAGGCCCCGCTGATGTCGGTGACGCTGCCGTGGGGAACACCGATGATCACGGCCGGGTCCTGGGCGACCACGACCTCGGGTGAGATCGGCGCGAAACCACCGGAGTTCTTGACCCCGGCGGTGACAAGTCGTCCGCCGGCGAGGCTGATCATCTGTCCGCCCCAGCTGTTGGCGAGGAAGGTCTGCGGATTCCGTCCCACCCCGAGGATGCCCATCACGCGGGGTCCCTTGCGGATGCCCCGAGTGGCTGATTTCACCTGGGCCCGCATCTTCCGGGAGAGCTTCGCCCCCTGCCGCTTCCGTTTCACGGCCCGGCCGACCGTTTTCGCCTGAGCGTAGGCCTGGCCGAGGTTGGTCGGATCGGCGTAGACGACCCTGATCCCGAGATCCCGCATCGCCGCGGTGCCCTTGCGCCAGCGCTTCGAGGAGAGGACGACGGTCGGACGGAGCTTCGCCAGGGTCTCGAGATTCGGCCCGCTGGGATGGCTGAGCGGCAGCACCCGGACATTCCTGAACTGTCTCGGCACCCGCTTCATGCCACGCTTGTCGCTCAGCACCTGCCCGATTGCGATCGGACGCACTCCGACTTCGGCCAGTACATCGGTGGCGAAGGGGCTGATCGAGACAACCCGCTGCTGCTTCGCCTGGGCGTCGGCAGCCGTCAGCGAGCCGGCCGCGACCAGAGCGAGGAGGATGACCGTGATCCCGGCGAGCAGACGTCGCGGGACGGGGATGATGTCGGTGGCTTTGGTCATCTTTGGCAGGGCTCCTTGGAGGGGTGCGAGTTACCTTTGGAAACATGCCCCGCGGTGATTCGGAGCGATCCGCTGACGGAAAGCGGTCCGGGATCGGATCGGTCTGGCGCGAGCGGCAATAGGGTACCCTAACTTCCTCGAAGACGAAGACCCGCCACCCGGACCGCGAGCGGCTTCCGACGACGGCGGGCCATGCCCTGTGAACCACCTCTTATTCCCGATCAGAAAGCCGAAAGAGAGCCTGTGACGACCGAGACCGAAATGCCCCGGAACGTGAAAGAGGTAGTCGGACCACACGACATCTCGGAAGCCAACCAGGTGCCGGTCTGGGCGGCCCTGGCCCGCAACGGCACCCGGCGGAGTCCCGCCGAGGAGGCCCGCACCATCCTCGATCAGGCCGCTTCGGGAACCCTCGGAACGATCAGTGAGGACGGCACCCCCTGGGCCTCCCTGGTCACCTACGGACTGCTCGATGACGGCTCCCCGGTGCTCTGCCTCTCGATCATGGCCGAGCACGGCCGGAACGCCGAGCGGGAGCGGCAGGCCTCACTGATGGTGGCCGATCCGCATCACGGCGGAGCACCACTCGCCGGAGGCCGGGTCACCCTGGCCGGGCGACTGCGACGCCCGGAGGAGCACCCGCTGGGCGAGACCGCCCGGGAGGCTCACCTCGGCGCCGTCCCGGCGGCCGAGATGTACATCGACTACCGGGATTTCTCCCTCTGGATCCTCGAGGTGGAACGGGTCCGTTGGGTTGGTGGTTACGGACGCATGGACTCGGCCGGCCCGGAGGACTACGCCGCCGCGGCCGCGGACCCGGTCGCCCCGCAGATTCCTCACGCGATCTCGCATCTGAACGAGGATCACGCCGAAAACCTGGTCGAGATAGCTCGCGGGCTCGGCCCACATGCCGATGCCGAGATGGTCAAGTGCGTCTGGATCGATCGTTACGGACTCGATCTCGAGATGACCACCGCCGAGGGTCCGAAATCAACCCGGGTTGATTTCAGTGAGCCGGTCACCGACCCGGACGGTCTGCGGGCAGCGACGGTCGAGTTGGTCGGCCGCGCCCGCGAAGCCCTCGCCGACTGACCGGTGCGGCAGGCGCCGCGCCGGCAGCACGGGCTCGACCCCACCGGTGGATACAGGCTCAGTCCTGGCGAGGCGGGCGCCTGGCCGGGCCTCCAAAATGCTCCTTTTCGGCGGCGATGACCGCCTCGCCGAGGGGGATCAGCTCCTCCTCGGTCATCTCGCTCTCGATGCGGGGGAACAGTTCCCGCTCCTCGAACCGGCAGTGGTCCCGCATCATTCCGGCCACCCCCTTGATCTCGGCGATATCGCCCTCCCCCGCCTCGACCCGGGCCATACGGCGACGGATCTCGAGGTGATCGGAGAGCATCCGGGCAATCTCCGGGTCCTCGGCCGGACCGCCGACATTCGAGCCCGGAAGCAGAACCTCCTCCTCGATCCGGAAATGCGGTGATCCCTCGGTCTGCCAGTACTCGACCAGAATCGAGCGAGCCCGGTCCACCTCGCTGTCGGGGAGATCGTTGACCTCCTTGGCGACAAACAGCGTGTGGTGATGCTCCCGGGAGATCGGCTTCAGCGCCTCAGATCGCTTCATACCAAGACCTTAAAGGTTCTGGAGCCGATTTAGGCGACATAGCCTCCACAATCGGCTCCAGAACCGGAATCGGATCTGGGCCGGGTTTTTCTCGATCCGCCTGTTTGGGGGGACGAACTCAGCCAGGCCAGATTCCGGAGCTGCCCCGGCGGTGACTGCCGACGAGATGGGTGTCGACGATCCCGATCGCCTCCATCAGCGCAAACATCGTGGTCGGCCCGACGAAACTGAACCCGCTCCGCTTCAGGGCACGCGCCAGCGCGACCGATTCGGGTGAGGTGACCGGAATCTCATCCGAGGTCCGTGGGGCCGGGGTCGAGTCGGGCCGGAAAGACCAGACCAATTCAGCCAGGCCACCACCGGAACGGAGCTCCACCGTGGCCCTGGCGTTACGGATCGTGGCGAGGATCTTGGCCCGGTTGCGAACGATCCGGCTGTCACCCAGGAGCCGGTCGACGTCTTGATCATCGAATCGGGCCACCGCTTCCGGGTCGAACCCGGAGAAGGCCTCGCGAAAAGCGGGCCGTTTGCGCAAGATGGTCGCCCAGGAGAGTCCGGACTGAAAGGCCTCCAGCGAGAGTCGTTCAAAGACCCCGGTCTCATCGGTGACCGGCATTCCCCACTCCCGGTCGTAGTACTCCCGCAGTAGCGGATCTGCGGCCGCCCAGGGTGGCCGGGCCAGTCCGTCCTCACCGATCTCCACACCGTCCACGGCGCGGAGACTACTCGGCGGTGATCGTCGCTCCCTGCCCGTACTCCGGGAACTCCTCGGGAGCATCGGCCTTCGAACCGTTGACCGCCTGGCCGGACTTCCACCTGATCACCCGCTCCCGGCCGAAGCGGGGCACCCCGGGCTCCTCAGCCCGGACCCTGTCATCAAAGCCGAGATCACCCCGGTCCGACATGTGACCCTCCTCCCCGGTCCCGGGTCGCAGCCGGTTGCCGTGGGCGGGCATGATCTCCGGGAAGCCGGAAGGAGTCTGAAGCAGGTCGCGGGCCAACCACCAGACCGCGTACCCCGCAGCACCCAGAAGGGGCACCAGCACCGCCAGCTCGAGGATCCCGTGATTTCGGATCATCTCGACCACGAGCACGAACACGGCCAGGGAGGCCACCATCACCGCGATACCCCGGTGGAAACGCCCAGCCTCGGAATGAGGCCAGGGGTCGACCGGGCGGGTGACCTCGCGGCCCTGATCTGAATCGGTACAGAGATGCTTGATCGCGCAGGTGCGGCAGGCACTCGACTTGGCCCGGTACCTGACCAGCCGTTTCTCCCGGTCGAACTCGGCCGGCCAGAGCTGTTCACCCTGCTGGCAGACCCAGTAGTCGTGGTGTTTGTCGTACTCGAAACCGCCGGTACGGTACTCGCGGGAGCGGTTGTGGGTGAGCCGGGAGAGCCACTCCAGCACACCGGCCGCCGCGATCATCGCGATCGCGTAGCCGGCGGCCAGGAGTGGCTCTGCTGCCATCAGGTCCCCGGAGTCGGGGCGGGCTTGCCGACCCCCGGCCCGTCGTCGGGCTCCTCGCTGTCGAGCGCCGGTCCGCTGACCACCGTGAACAGTTCACTCTCGGCATCGCCCTCGTCACCGCCTCCACTCACCTTTGCCTTCACCGCGTACTTCACCCCGAGGAAGGTGATGTAGAGCACCGGAATCGATCCGAACAGGATGAAGACCACGTCGCCGGGAAGCCGGAGCCACTCGATCAGCCAGATGGTGTCGTTGCCGGTGACGAAGTCCAGCGAGCGGGCCTCGAAGTAGCCGTCCGAGACCGACTTGTAGAGCTGCGCGATTCCGAGCGGGAACAGGGTGGCGAAACACATCCAGGCGAGACCGATGTTGGTCCCCCAGAAACTGACCTTGGCCCACTTGTCCGGCCATTTGTCGTTCGGGATGATGTAACGGAGGCAGAACAGCGCCAGACCGATCGCCAGCATTCCGTACACGCCCATCATCGCGGCGTGGCCGTGGTTGGCAGTCAGGGCAGTACCGATCTCGTAGTAGGAGACGATCGGCAGGTTGATCAGGAACCCGAAGATCCCGGCCCCGAGGAAGTTCCAGAAGCCGACCGAGACCAGGAACATGACCGCCCAGCGATGGGGGAACGCGCTCTCGGACTTGCGCTCCTCGTTCGCCCCGAGCTGCAGGAAGGACCAGGCTTCGACCGTGAGGAAGGTCAGCGGGATCACCTCGGCCGCCGAGAAGAATGCGCCGAGAGCCATGGTCTCGGAGGGGGTTCCCGAGAAGTACAGGTGGTGCATGGTGCCGATCACACCACCGGCCGAGTAGAGCGCGATGTCCAGCAGGATCACCATCAGGGCGATCCGCTCGCGAACCACTCCGAGCAGCACAAACATGTAGGCGACCATCACCGTGGTGAAGATCTCGAGGAAGTCCTCGACCCAGAGGTGAACCACCCAGAACCGCCAGAACTCGGTGATCGTGAAGTTGTCCACCGTGCGGGCCAGCAGTCCGACCGCGTAGAAGGCGGGAATCGCGCAGGCCGCGAGGAAGAACAGCCACGGCATATTGCCGGGATGTTCCTTGCGCAGACGGGTGCGCAGCACCCGGAAGAGCATCCAGGCCCAGATCACCAGGCCGACGACCAGCAGGATCTGCCAGAGGCGGGCGAGGTCGAGATACTCGAAGCCCTGCAGCCCGAACCAGTTGGTGGCCGCATCCTGGAGGACGTGGTGGACCCCGAGGACCGACCCGATCAGGGTGCCGAACACCACCACCGCGAGGGCGCCCAGCAGCGCGTAGGCCAGGGTGCCCTGGCCCCGCGGTTCTCTCCGCGCGATCATCGGGGCGAGGAAGATCCCGGCCGCGACGAACGAGGTCGCAACCCAGAAGAGCGAAAGCTGGACGTGCCAGATCCGCAGCAGGTTGTACGGCAGGATCGCGGCCAGGTCGAAGCCGAAGAAGCTGGTCAGCTCGGCCCGGTAGTGCTGCACCCCTGCCCCGACGAAGGTCTGGATCAGGAACAGCGCCGCCATCACGAAGAAGAACCATGCGGTTGCCCGTTGGCCAGGGGTCAGGGTCACAGTTGACGGGTCCCGGAAGGAGACCACCGTCTGTTCGCGTCCGTGCCAGCCCATCGCCCGGTAGCGGCCGAAGGCGCCGAACAGCAGCCCGATCCCGCCCAGCAGGGCGATCAGGGAGAGCACCGACCAGACCAGGGCCTCCGCGGTCGGGGTGTTGTCAACCCGGGGTTCGGGTGGCCAGTTGTTGGTGTAGGTGTAGTTCTTGCCGGGCCGCTCCGCCGACCCGGCCCAGGCGGTCCAAGCGAAGAACGCGGTCATGTTCCGCAGCTCCTCCGGGTCGGTGATCGCCTTCTTGCGCAGGCCGTACTCGGTGCTGTCCTTGGAGAAGAATCCGCTGTAGTACTTGACCAGCTGATCGAACGCCGTGACCTGGTTGTCGGTCAGGGTGAGGGTCTTGGTCTCCTCGTCGAACTTCGCATCCTTGCGGAACTCGCGAATCGTCTCTTCCCGTGCCCGGTCGGGTGATGGTCCCTCACCCGCTGCACCCTCGATCTCGATGCCGTCCGCATCGACCTTGCGACCACCGTTCTCGGCGGTGACGATGTTCGACGCCCGGCGCAGGTAGTCGGCGGTGTAGTCCGGTCCGAGGTAGGCCCCGTGTCCGAACACCGAGCCGTACTCCATCAGGCCGTTGTGGAGGAAGACCTGCTGGCCGGCGGTGATGTCGTCGCCGGTGAACAGCACGTCACCGTTCGGCTTGACCACCTTCATCGGGGTCGGCGCCCCGGCCTGGTAGGTACGGGCGGCCAGGATTCCGAGACCGGTGAACCCGATCAGCATGACGATGATCACCGCCTGCAGCCATCCCTTGGCCAGCATGAACGGACGACGAGTGGTGCCCTGTTCTTCCAAAACAGCCCCCTTTAGGCTTTGAAGCTCCGGCGGACGAGGCCGGTTGCGAAGCGGACGAGTTGCCGAATTTCTAACAGTTCCGCCGGTCGTCTGCAACCCGTACAAAACACGGGTTGCGAAACGGGAATTCCCACTCAACAGCTGGGATTTCCGGTGTTCCCGGACCGCTCGCAGCTGCCGGCCGGGCCCTCCCGCCGGGGCCCGATTGACCGGGATCGGGAAGCGGCCTATGGTGGACGGACCCACCCGCGTCAACGGAGGAAGTCAATGTCTTGGATCATGCCCGCCGAAACAGCGCCGCAGGAGCGGGTCTGGATGTCCTATCCGGTGTCCGGGGCCAGCGCCCTCGGCGATGATCCGGAGCAGCAGCGGGAGGCCCGGGCGGCCTGGAGCGCCGTCGCCAACGCGATCGTCGAGTTCGAACCGGTGACCGTGATCGCGGATCCGTCCGAGTACCGGAATGCCAGGGCCACGCTCGATCCGCGGGTCGAACTGCTGACCGCCCCGCTCGACGACTCCTGGATGCGCGACTGCGGGCCAACCTTTGTCCACGCGGCGGACGGCTCGGTGGCGGCGGTCAACTGGGTGTTCAACGGCTGGGGTGCCCAGCAGTGGGCCCGCTGGGGACGTGACGAGAAGATCGGTTCGCTGGTGGCCGAGCTGGCCGGGGTGCCGCGGGTCGATTCCGACCTGGTCAACGAGGGTGGCGGGATCGTGGTCGACGGCAACGGCACGGTCGTCTTGACCGACACGGTTCAGCTCGATCCGGGAAGAAACCCGGATCTGAGCCGGGCGCAAGTGGAAGCCGAGATCACCGGCAAGACCGGTGCCCGGCAGGTGATCTGGCTGAAACGGGGCCTTCACCGCGACTCCCGGGAGTTCGGTACCCGCGGCCACGCCGACATCCTGGTCGCCTTCCCCTCCCCCGGCACGGTCCTGGTTCACGCCCAGAACAACCCGGAACATCCCGACTACGAGGTCAGCCGGGAGATCCGCGAGGTGTTCGGGAACGGGACCGACGCCGACGGCAGTCCGTGGCGGATAGTCGATCTGCCGGCTCCCGTGACGCTTCGGGACGAGGAGGATTTTGTCGACTACAGCTACATCAACCACCTGGTGATCAATCGGGCGGTGATCGCCTGTGTTTTCGACGATCCGGCCGACCCGACCGCTCTGGAGATCCTCGCGGCGGAGTATCCGGGACGGACGATAGTGCCGATCCGGGCCCGCCCGATCTTCGACCGGGGCGGCGGCGTTCACTGCATCACCCAGCAGCAGCCCGCTCCGCTGTTCCCGGCGCAGGTCTGAGCGAATGCCCGCCGACGAAACTCCGTTCTCGGTTCTCGAGGCCTCGATCGCCGAAACCCGGGCCGCGCTCGAGGGTGGCCGGGCGAGTGCAGTCGGGCTGATCCACGCATTCCTCGGACGGATCGGCGCCTACGACCGTCAGGGGACCCGGCTCAACTCGATCCCGGTGTTGAACCCGGACGTTTTCCGGGAGGCAGCCGAGTCCGACGCCCGTCGGGCCCGGGGCGAAACGCTCGGTCCGCTCGACGGCATCCCGTATACCGCCAAGGACAGCTACAGAGTGAAGGGAATGACGGTGGCGGCCGGTTCCCCGGCCTTCGAGGAACTGGTGGCGGGAAGCGACGCCTTCGTGATCGAGCGACTGCGGGCCGGCGGGGCGATCCTGATCGGCCTGACCAACATGCCGCCGATGGCCGCCGGCGGCATGCAGCGCGGGGTCTACGGTCGGGCGGAGAGCCCTTACAACCCGTACTTCCTCTGCTCCGCCTACGGTTCCGGTTCCTCCAACGGTTCCGGCACGGCGACCACCGCCAGTTTCGCCACCTTCGGTCTCGGAGAGGAAACCTGGTCCTCCGGGCGGGCACCGGCCTCGAACTCCTCGCTGGTCGCCTACACCCCTTCGCGGGGAGTGATCTCGATGCGCGGGAACTGGCCGCTTTATCCGGCGATGGATGTGGTGGTCCCCCACACCAGGACGATCGCCGACCTGCTCGAGGTGCTGGACGTGATCGTGGCTGATGACGGAAAGACCCGGGGCGACTTCTGGCGCAGGCAGCCCTGGGTGCGCCTGCCGAAGGCCTCTGAGGTGAGGCCGGAGAGCTACCTGAACCTGGCCCCGGGGGAAACCGATGCCGACGAAAGCTCCGGGGAGCCCGAGCTTTGTCTGGAAGGCCTGCGACTCGGCATCCCCCGGATGTACATCAACCGGGACCCGGACTCGAACAGCCCGATCCGGACCCGGGAATCGGTGATCGCGCTCTGGGAGAGAGCCCGGGAAGAACTGGAGGAACTGGGTGCCGAGGTGGTCGAGTGCGACTTCCCGGCGGTCTCCAACTACGAGGAGGACCGGCCGGGTGCGAAATCGATGTACTCCCGGAAGATCGTCCCGAGGGGCTACGTCCACACCGAGATGTGGGATCTGGCCGTGTGGGCCTGGAACTCCTTCCTGAAGCAGAACGGTGACCGGGAGATCCGGTCGCTGGACGACGTCGACGGCGACAGGATCTTCCCGCTGCCGGCCGGGACCATCCCCGACCATTACGAGGACGATCCCGACCTCGCCGACCTGGCGGAGTTCGCCCGGGGAAAGAGGTTCCGGCTGAAGGATCTGCCTCACGTGAAGAAGGCGGTCAAGGGACTGGAGCAGGTCCGTCGGACCGATTTCGAGGAGTGGCTGAAGGCCGAGAATCTCGACGGCCTGGTGTTCCCCACCGCAGCCGATGTCGCCCCGTTCGACGCCGATCTGAATCCGCAGTCCAACGCGATCGCCTGGCGTAACGGTGTGGTCTACTCGAACGGCAATCTGGTGATCCGTCACCTCGGGATCCCCACCGTTACCGTGCCGATGGGTGTGATGGCGGACATCGGGATGCCGGTCGGCCTGACCTTCGCCGGACCCGCCTACGGGGACACGGACCTGATCCGGACCGCGGCCGTCTTCGAGCGGGCCCACCCCGCCCGGACCCGCCCACCCCGCACCCCGGCACTGCCGGTCGACACGGTCCGGGCCGGTTCGACTTCTACGGACCGGTCGGATGACCACGCCGACGAGGGGGACCCGTCACCCGCCCCCACGGTGGAGCTCGAGGTCGAACTCTCCCCGATGCGGGACAACGGCTGGGTCACCCTGGCGATCACGGCCCTGGTCGACCCGGCCGGACCGGTCGATACGGTCGAGGCGACCGTGAACGGGCGGTCCGTGGGCATGGCTCCGGCCGCCGACAGCAGCATCTGGATCGGCGCGGTCGAACTTCCGGCCGAGACCCACTACGTCTTCCACAGTGAGTGGCGCCCGCCCTACGGCTCTCTGATCTCGGTGATCGCCCGTGACCGGGAGGGCAGAACCGGCGGCGCTTTCACCACTGCCGGCGGGATCTGACCGGAGAAGGCTCCCGCCGAGATCTGCCAGGTGAGAGGTATCGGGGCCCGGGTTTAGGAACCGCAAGCGGGGCTTGTCGTCCGGGGATAACGGCGCTAGCCTAGATCGACTACGGCCCGGTTCGGCGGGTCCGGCCAAGTGAAACGCACGGAGGGGAATCATGAAGAGCTTGACGAGCCGCATCCTTGTGACCGCGGTTGCTTCGGTGATGGTCGCAACGGTGACGGCCGGGTCTGCGATCGCGGCTTCCGGCCCCTGGTTCAGTGGGGCCGGGATCGGGCAGATGAACCAGTATCGCTCCGGTCTGGTCGCCGCCCCGCTGGGCGACGGCCGGGTGCTGGTCGCCGGTGGCGAGGGGGCACCGGGGGCGGAGACCTTCAATCCGCGCGACGGCAAGTTCACGAGCACCGGCAACATGACCGTGATACGAAACGGTGCGGCAGCGGCACCACTCCGTGACGGCCGGGTCCTGCTGGTCGGTGGATACGACAACGGCGGTCACTATCTGGCCTCGGCCGAGATCTTCAATCCGGGGACGAACACTTTCACTGCCACCGGCACCATGGCGGCCACGCGGGAGCGGCCGGCCGCCGCGCCCCTGCCCGACGGCGGGGTGCTGGTGGTCGGCAAGAACGGGTCGAGATCGGCCGAGATCTTCGATCCGGCCACCGGCACCTTCTCCGCGACCGGCCTGACCACGGTGGTGCGACCGAACGCCGTTGCTGCACCCCTGCCGGACGGGCGGGTGCTCATCGCGGGCGGCTGGAACGGCGGCGCGCTGGCGACCGCCGAGGTGTTCGATCCGGTTTCGGGCACCTTCACCGCCTTGCCGGGCGGGAATCTGTCACAGGCCCGCTACGACGCCACGGCTGCACCGTTGCCCGATGGCCGCGTCCTGGTCACGGGGGGGACGGATTCGGGCGGCGTCTACCTGACCTCGGCCGAGGTTTTCGATCCCGCGACCGACTCCTTCACCCCTCTCGGGGCCGCGATGACCGTCGCTCGCGCCGAGGCCGCGGCGACGCCGCTACCGGACGGCCGGATCCTTGTGGCGGGCGGCTGGAACGGGTCGGGCCTGAGAACGGCAGAGGTCCTGATCACCGCGCCACATCCGACTTCGGCGGGACTCGATTTCGGTGAGTCAATCACCGGTCGAAGTGCCGGAACCCGCCTGCTCAAGGTCAGGAACCTCGGCGTCCAGCCGCTTCTGCCCACCGCGGCCGGTCTCGCCGGGGTCGCGTCCTCGGACTACGTGATCGTCACCGACGGCTGCCGCGGCGCCCGACTCCATTTCCACGAGAGTTGCGAGATCGAGATCCGGTTCACTCCCTCTGTCGACGGAACCCGTCCGGCTTCCCTCTCGCTACCGAGCAACGCGACCGTCTCTCCCACGAGCTTCGCGCTCACGGGAGCCGGGTTCACCGCCGTGGGCCCGAAGGGCGATCCGGGGGATCCCGGCCCACAGGGGGATCCCGGCAACACCGGCCCGAAGGGTGATCCGGGTGATCCCGGGGCCAAGGGCGACCGGGGTGATCCCGGCCCGCAGGGAGACGCGGGCATGACCGGCAGCCGGGGGCCGGCCGGCACCCCTGGCGCGACCGGAAAAAACGGCCGCAATGCGCTGGTGCGATGCAGGGTGAAACGGTCTAAACGAAAGAAAGCGGGAAAACGCGTTCGAAAGCAGAAGGTGATCTGCCGGGTTAGCTACGCGAGAAGGTCTGTCACGGGTCTGGCGACGAAATCCAGGCCCGTCGGGTAGGCGGGAGTCTCGTAGCGGGGCGGTCGAGCACAGCGTGCCGCCGGGTCTCGACGGGGAAGTGGCGACGTTGGCCCGTTGGACGTTGAGAAGCCGCACGCCGTGCTTCGCGATCCCGACCGCAGCCGCAGGCTATCGGCGGCAGGACCGTGGAGGCACCCCGCCGGAGGAGTCCCGCCAGCCGGGGTCCTGTCCGTGGCGACGAGGAGGGCAAAGCCAGATCCGTTGATGGCTCCGGGGCACATCCTCCCTTGATCGGGGCGACTGGATTTGAACCAGCGACCTTTCGGCCCCCAGCCGAATGCGCTACCAAACTGCGCCACGCCCCGTGACGGGCATGGACTTTACCGGGACCGGCACCGCGAGGTCCGCGTGGTGAGCGAGTAGCCCCCAGGGGAATCGCGGGGCCGACCTGAGAACCGAAGCGGGCGACGGGAATCGAACCCGCCCTAGGAGCTTGGAAGGCTCCTGTGCAACCAATACACCTCGCCCGCGAGACAGAACCGGCCCCGGATTATAGGGGGCCAAAGCGAATAGCCCCGCGCTGCTTGCACGGGGCTGTATTTACGGGGCACCTAGGACTCGAACCTAGAACCTTCGGCTTTGGAGGCCGCTGCGCTGCCAATTGCGCCAGTACCCCGAGGGAAAGGATCTTACCGCCTGACAGACCCCGGGGACGCGAGGCAACCTCCACTTGACGTCCGGCAACTATGCGAACATATGTTCGTGCCACGTGTACTTTCGAAAGAGCTCCGGGATGCCGTCAGGAAACTGCTCGGCACTGGACTTTCCGATTACGAGATTGCACGACGCACCGGTGTCGGGAGGTCCACTGTTTGCCAGTGGAGACACCGCGGCATACCTGTTCCACCGGTCCCGGAGCCGATCGGGCTCGACCGGGGCCGGTGGGACTCGGCCGATCGCGAGACGTACGCATACCTGTTCGGCCTCTATCTCGGGGACGGCTACGTGGGAACGCATGGAGAGAGCCGAAGCCTGGTGATCTGCTGCGACATCCAGTACGAGCGCGTGAACCGAATGGTTGTGGAGGCTGTTGCCCACTTCTGCCCGCGCCGCCCATCAGTACTCCGCCCGAAGGGCACCAACGGAATCCGGGTGACGTCGTACTGGAAGGCCTGGCCGCTGTTCTTCCCGCAGCACGGGCCAGGGTCGAAGCTGGACCGGAAGATCGAGCTGGTCTGGTGGCAGCAGGAGATCGTGGAGGAGCACCCGAAGGCCTTTCTGCGGGGCTTGATCCACTCGGACGGATCACGCTGCATGAACACCTTCACCGTCGAGTTGAAGAACGGGCCGAAGCAGTACTCGTACCCCAGGTACTTCTTCACCAACTACTCGGCCGACATCCAGCAGATCTTCTGTGACGCCTGCGACCGGCTCGGGGTCCGCTGGAGCCGTTCGAACTGGCGCAACATCTCGATCTCCCACCGCAGAAGTGTGGCCCTGCTGGACGAGTTCATCGGTCCGAAATCCTGAGCCGGGATCAGGGGCGCATCTCGTAGCTGCCGGCCAGTGCCCGGGTCTTCGCCCAGACCGAGTTGAAGCGATCATGGTCCACCGCCGGCCGGGTGATCGCAGCCCGGGCCCACTGCTGCTGGGCCTCGGTTGCGGAGGGCTTGCCGTGAAGCTCGGCCGCATAGGCAGAGAAGTCCCGGATCAGGACATCGAAGATCTGGTCGAGCGTGTCGCGCGGAAGCCCGATCAGTTCTGCCTGCTCGCAGATCAGCTGGCCATACGGGATCAGGGTGAAGAGCTCACCGAGAGTCAGCAGATAGTCGAGATCCTTCTGCTGCTCCCCGTCCGGGGCGGCATCGACCAGTAGCTGCCGGAAGGATCCGGCGAGTTCGGCGAAGCGGGCCACGTTGGGCACATCCGCGAACGGCCCGAAGGCCCGTTCCCACGGGCTGAAGCGGATCCGGCCGAGCCCGCGGGCCGGACCCTGTTTGAACAGGAAGGCGTCGTCACCCGGTTCGAGGGTGCGGGGCGGGGCAGCCAGGTCCGGATCCGGGTTGAACAGGTAGGAGGCCATGAACTTGAGCACCAGCGCCATGTTCACGTGAACGGTCCCCTCCAGCTTCGGCAGGGCCCGGATGTCGCGGGCCGCCATCTCGAACCACATGTCACGTTCGAATCCCTTGGCCGCGATCACATCCCAGAGCAGGTCGACCACCCGTTCGCCCTCGGTGGTGACCTTCATCTTGGTCAGCGGGTTGAACAGCAGGTAGCGGCGGTCCTCGAGCGAAGCGGTGCGGAAGTAGTCGATCGAGCGGTAGGCGAACAGTTTCATCGCCGCCAGTCGGGCGAACGCGTCGGTGAAGGCCTGGCTCACATGCGGGAAGTCGGTGACCTTCATCCCGTAGAGCACCCGGGAGTCGGCGTGGGTGATCGCCTCGTGGAAGGCGTGTTCGCAGATCCCGATCGAGGCGAATCCGAGGTTGAACTTGCCGATGTTGACCGTGTTCAGGGCGGCATCGAACGCCTCCGGGCCACGATGGAGCAGATCCTCCGGACCGACCGGATACCGGTCCAGGTTGAACTGGGAGACGTAGCTCTGGGAGTTGACCACGTTGCGGACCAGGTCGTAGTTTTCGTGCTGCGAATCGGCGGCGAAGAAGGCGTACCCGTCCGGTCCCTCGATCCCGTCCACCCGGCCGAAGACGGAGACCATGCGGGCCTCGTTGCCGTTGCCGATGTAGTACTTCCCGCCGGACGCGGTGAACCGGTCCGCGATCCCATCCGGATCCGGGGTCAGCACCATGTCGGTCGAGTAGATGTCGGCCCCGTGCTCCCGCTCGGAAAGACCGAAGGCGAAGATCGAACCGCTGTCCAGATACTCGGCCGCCCGGCGGCGGGCAGCCTCGTTCTCGGACTGGTAGATCGGGCCGAGGCCGAGGATCGAGACCTGCCAGGTGTACCAGTAGGCCAGTCCGTAGAACGCGGAAATCTCATTGAAGGCGCAGATCCGCTGGGTGTCCCAACGCCTGGACGGATCGCCCCCGCCGTCGCGAGCCGGGGTGAGGAAACTGGCAAAGATCCCCTCGTCGGCCTGCATCTTCAGGAAGTCCCGGTACCAGCGGTTCTCCCGGTCATCTTCCTTGAGCTCCTTCAGTCCGCGATTCTCGAACCACTCGATCATCGCCTTCAGTCGGGCCTGATCGTCCGGTTCGAGGTGCGCTGCCGACCAGCTGTGCGGATTCAGGATCAACCCGTCGCCGGGGGTACCGGGGACGATCGGGGCGGAAGGGACGGCCTGACCTGCGCTGGATTCCATGGCTGCCAGCATATTCCCGCGGTACCGGCCATCTCCCGGCACCCGCCGGGGCAGTCCGGGATCCGACCGCTGTGCGTGGCTGCGATCATGTGCCGGTGTCGTGGCCTCGAGCTCCGGCCATGCGGACGTGGCGGAACTGGTAGACGCGCCAGGTTTAGGTCCTGGTACCCGCGAGGGTGTGGAGGTTCGAGTCCTCTCGTCCGCACTGGACCAGTCGGGGTGTCCACGGGCCGGGGGACTGCATCGGCAGCGCCGGCGATCCGGGACCCGATGCGGCTCCGTCGGCAGGGCTGCCGAATCGGCGAGCGCTTCCGACCCCCCTTGAGGCGACCATCCGGAATTGAATCTATGATTCCCGCATGGCGGTAGGAGAGGCACGACCCGGTTACGAGCTCTGGCGGCCGAACCGGCAGAAGCCGGGATCGCAGACGACCCGGTTTCTCGCGGTGCTGCTGCTGCTGGTCTCGATCGGACTGATGCTGATCGTCACCCTGACCGGATGGTCGCTGCTGCTCGGCGGGGCACTCTGGGGAGTGATCGCCCTGGTCTTTTGCGTCGTGTATGGCCTGATCGCTTACATGATCAGCCGCTGGAGCCGGGGTGCTCTTGCGCTGACCATCGCGCTGTCGGTTCTCCTGGCCATCCTCTGCGCCGTGGGCGTCGAGTCCTGGTTCGTCCGGGCCCGCCCCGGATTCACCGAGGGGGCCCTGCCGAGCGATCTGATCGGGCTCTTCGTGGTGATCCTGATTCCGGTCCAGGCGGCCCTCGCCGTGGTCTGTGCGATCGCCTTCGGTCAGGAGTGGCACGTCGAGGAGGAGCGTCCGATCGGTAGCGGTGGAGACGAAGCAGCCGGTGCTGTCGGTGCCACGGGCTGAGGCGGCGACCGGGCCCGCCTTGGGGGAGGCGAACGCCGGGACGCACCCCGGTTTCGGAATACAATCAGCGGTCCTGCGGCGGTGGCGGAACTGGTATACGCGACGGACTCAAAATCCGTTGCCCGCAAGGGCGTGCGGGTTCGATTCCCGCCCGCCGCATGAAGAAAATCAAGGTCGCCTGTGAACTCGACGACATCTGATCCTCACCTTCCCGACAGGGTCCTGAGGGAGTCGGTGGACGAACGGAAGAAGCGCCGGGTCGATGACCGGGGTCGAGGCGACGACGGCGTAACCGGAACCGGCGGCAGCGACCTCGAACGCCGCGCCGCCTCCATGCTGTCGAAGGAACTCGAAGCCACCGGCCGAAGCGTCCAGACCCAGGAGGTCAAGGTGCGGGCCGGACAGGGGCCGACCGTGGCCCTCCACGCAGCCATCGCCCTCGCCGGCAGCCTGCTTGGCCTCGCCCTGCCGATCGCCGGAGCGGCGATCGTCCTGCTGGCCTCATTTTCGTTCTACGCCGAACGGGGACTCGGACTCTTCCTGGCCAGTCGTCTGCTTCCCCGCCGCCGCACCCGCAACCTGATCTCCCCGCCGATCGGACCCGCCTGGGAAAACGAGGTCTCGGCGATCCTCGTGGCGGGCTACGACGCCCCTCCCGCCTATCCGGCCGGCAGGTGGCTGAACCGCCTGGCTGACGGACGCCTCACCACCGACCGGCTGCTGTTCTGGGTGGGCATGGTTCCCACATTCGCCGTGCTGATGATGCGAGTTGCCGGAATCGAGGGGACCCTGGTCCAGTTGATCCAGATCCTGACCGCCGCGATCCTCCTCGCGGTGATCGCAGCCCAGGTGGACCGCCGACTCCAGGGTGAGCCGCTCGGGGTCGAGACCGACCTGGCCGCGGCCCGTGACCTGATCGCGGTGGTGGCCGAACTCGAGAACGGTGATGAGGATTCCGACGGGGGGATCGGAATCTGCCTCTTCGGGGCGGAATCGGACGGTGCCGCCGGGGCCGAGGCGTTCTACCTGGACCGCCGTCTCAAGGTCCGGCCGGGCGTGGCCGTGATCGGTCTGGTCGCCGCGGCATCCGGTTCACAGCCCCAGGCAACCGGCCGTGAAGGCGACCTGACCGGAGTGAAGATGGATCGCAGCCTGATCGCGGACAGCCCGCTCAAGCCCGAGCCGGTGACGATCCGACGGGACACCGCCGCCGGTCGTGCCCGTCGCCGCGGCGCCCGGGCGATCACCCTGGTGGCAAGCGGCGAGGCGGGAGTGGAACTCGTTTTCGATGCTCTCGACGCCGGCATCACGGAAGGGTCCGGCAGGTGAAGCCGCTCTGGACACCCACCGAGGAGGCCATCTCGGGTTCGGGCCTGACCCGGTTCACCAACTGGCTCGCCCTGGAACGGGGGCTCGAGTTCACCGACTACGCCGGGTTGCACCAGTGGTCCGCGGCCGAGCCGGACGCCTTCTGGCTGGCGGTCTGGGAGTACTTCGATGTGATCCACTCGGGCACGTTCGAGCGGGCGTTGGCGAGCGAAACGATGCCCGGGGCCCGGTGGTTTAACGGAACCCGCCTGAACTTTGCCGAGCATGTCTTCCGGAATCGCAGCCGGGATCAAACCGCGATCCTCGCCGCCGGCGAGGCCAGGCCGCTCGACCAGACAACCTGGGGAGAGCTGAAGGATCGGGTGGCCGAGGTGGCAGGGGGGCTGAAATCACTCGGTGTGAAACCGGGCGACCGGGTGGCCGCCTACGTCGCCAACTCGACCGAGACCGTGATCGCCTTTCTCGCCAGTGCTTCGCTCGGGGCGGTCTGGTCGAGCTGCTCACCGGACTTCGGCGCCGGCGCCGTGTCCGACCGGTTCGCCCAGATCGAACCGAAGATCCTGTTCACCGTTGACGGCTACCGCTACGGAGGTCGCGATTTCGACCGCCTCGATGTGGTCGGCGACCTGGTTGCCTCGATGCCATCGCTCGAACACGTGGTGGTGATTGGGAACCTTGACCCCGACCCGGACCCGGCAAGAGTCCCCAACGGCATCAACTGGGGAGACCTGGTGGCCCTGGCCCCGGACACACCGGAACTGGAGTTCGCGCGGGTACCGTTCGACCACCCACTCTGGATCCTCTACTCCTCGGGAACCACCGGCCTGCCCAAGCCGATCGTCCAGGGCCACGGCGGGATCCTTCTGGAGATGCTGAAGCTGATGAATCTCCACCTCGACGCCCGACCGGGAGATCGGGTGTTCTGGTTCACGACCACCGGCTGGATGATGTGGAACTTTCTCACCTCCTGCCTGCTGACCGACGCCGCGATCGTGCTCTACGACGGCAACCCCGGATACCCGGACATGAACGCCCTGTGGCAGCTTGCCGCCGACGCCGAGGTGACCTGTTTCGGCACCTCCGCCGCCTACATCTCGGCGTGCATGAACGCCGGGACGGAACCGGGGCAGGGTCGTGACCTTTCACGACTTCGCGCGGTCGGCTCCACCGGTTCACCACTCGCACCCGAGGGTTTCGACTGGATCTACGAGCATGTCGGTGACGGCACCTGGCTGTTCTCCACCTCGGGCGGCACCGACCTCTGCACCGCATTTGTCGGTGGTGTCCCTACCCTGCCGGTCTACCGGGGCGAACTCCAGGGTCGGGCTCTCGGTGCCGCGATCGAGTCCTGGGACGAAGACGGCCGGCCCCACATCGGTCAGGTCGGGGAGCTGGTGATCACCAAGCCGATGCCTTCGATGCCGCTTTTCTTCTGGGGCGACGATGACGGTTCCCGCTACCGGGAGAGCTACTTCGAGATGTTTCCCGGGGTGTGGCGCCACGGCGACTGGATCGAGATCACCGACCGCGGCACCGCGATCATTTACGGACGCTCGGACTCGACCATCAACCGGGGCGGGATTCGGATGGGAACTTCCGAGATCTACCGGGCGGTGCTGGCCGACGAGGCGATCACCGATGCGCTGGTCGTCGACATCCCCAAAGCCGGCACCGAAGGCTGGATGCCGCTGTTCGTGGTCCTGGACGACGACGCCGAGCTCGACGACGACCTCCGGAAGCGGGTTGCGTCCGCGGTTCGGGCTCGCTGCTCCCCGCGCCATGTGCCGAACGAGATCATCGCGATCCCGGAGGTTCCCCGCACCCTGTCGGGCAAGGTGCTCGAGGTGCCGGTCAAGAAGATCCTCACCGGCACCCCGGTGGAGCAGGCGGCCAGCCCCGACTCGATGTCCAACCCCCAGAGCCTCGACTTCTTCGTCGAGTACGCCCGAAGCCTCAGCGCCGACTGAGTTCTCCGGACCAGATCAGGGCCAGACAGGCCCAGAATCCGACCACCAGTATCGCGCCCGCGACATCGGTCAGAAAATGCCATCCGGCAACCACCACGCCGGTCGCGACAACGACCCCGTAGGCGGTCCCGACCGCGGCCGCGACCCCCCGAAAGCGGGGCGGCACGACCAGCCAGAGCGCGAAGGCCACCGAGAATGCCGCGGTGGTGTGTCCGCTCGGGTAGCCGACCTCGATGTGGTGAGTTGCGCCGAGAGCAGACTGAAGTCGCGGATGGGCGAGGACCGCTTTCATGATCTGGGTCGAGAGGTTGGCCCCGAAGAACGCGACCAGGGCAATCAGGAGTTCCCGGAAGCGGCCAGATCCGACCCCGATCACGACGATGGCACCGAGAGCCAGAAGCAGCGGTATCGGGTTGGCGAGATCCGCAAGCCCGTGAAAGAGCGCCTCGGAAGCCGATCCCTCCGAGGCCATCAGCCTCATGGTCAGACGGAGATCGAGCGAGTTGAACCGGTCGGATCCGTAGAACAGCAGTGCCAGCACCGCCACCCCGCCCGCACAGAGCAGCGCTGCCAAAAGCAGATTCCGGGTCCGTCGATCCATCACAGAACCCTAGACCCAGGCAGTACCGAGTTGTGCTGGTCTCGGTGAGGCCCGTGTGGCGAGGATTCGGTTGACCTCACCCTTCCGACTTGAGTGGTTGGGCCGGGGGGGGGGGGGGGGGGGCGGCGCCGCC